>NZ_JPDP02000159.1:229-213629 GCF_000732685.2 Sphingomonas sp. STIS6.2 | reverse complement strand
CGCGATCTGATTCAGGCTCCGTGAGGAGAGCGTGGATGAGCGACCTGTACTGGCTGACGAATGAGCAGATGGCGCGTCTGCAACCGTTCTTTCCCAAGAGCCATGGCAAGCCTCGGGTCGATGATCGGCGGGTGCTCAGCGGCATCGTTTTCGTCAATCGCAATGGGCTACGCTGGTGTGATGCGCCGAAGGACTATGGGCCGCACAAGACGCTCTACAATCGCTGGAAGCGGTGGGGCGAGAGGGGAGTCTTCTTGCGCATGATGGAGGGGCTCGCGGCAGCGGAAGCCGTACCGAAAACGGTCATGATCGACGCGACCTACCTGAAGGCACACCGCACGGCATCGAGTCTGCGGGTAAAAAAGGGGATCTCGGCCGCCTGATCGGCCGCACGAAAGGCGGCATGAACACCAAACTGCATGCCGTCAGCGATGCGGATGGGCGGCCGTTGAGCTTCTTCATGACCGCCGGGCAGGTCAGCGACTACACCGGCGCGGCAGCCTTGCTCGACGATCTGCCGAAAGCGCAGTGGCTGCTTGGCGACCGTGGTTATGACGCCGATTGGTTCAGGGACGCTCTGGAAGCCAAGGGCATCCAGCCCTGCATCCCGGGCCGCAGATCGCGCAACGAGCCGGTCAGATACGACAAGCGCCGCTACCGGCGCCGCAGCCGCATCGAGATCATGTTCGGCCGTCTGAAGGATTGGCGCCGCGTCGCCACTCGCTACGACCGCTGCCCAACCGTCTTCTTCTCTGCCGTCGCGCTCGCGGCCACCGTCATCTTCTGGCTATGACCAATGAGTCCTGACCCTAGCATTGGCATCAAGAATTTTCAGTTAATCCACTTTAACCGCGTGGAGTTGCAATTACTAAACAGATTCGATGCATAAATCCCCTTGTCGAAAGACAAGCACTTTCAAATTTGGGGGTTCAAATGCGCTACTGGCCAATCGGCAAGCCCATTCGGGGTTAACTTTGCCATCAGCTTGGGGATCACTATTGGCGTCATTGACGTATCCTTCAGGGTGCAAAGCAATGCGTTACTAGGCCAATGGTGACCCTTACAACGGCTGAAGCTTAAAATGCCCGGCTTTTCGAGCCGGGCATTTTTTGTGTTCACGACCGCGTCATATCCTTTGCCAGAATCTCATCGGTGCATGTGCGAAAAAGCAAGGCCAAGAGGTTTCACCGCTTTTTGCATAGCGGTGTGCGCAGTATTAAACCGTCCGCTTACCAGATAGCCAATTAAAGGCGTTCGTTACGCCGAACTACTGCGACGGCCCTTCGTTGATCGCATCAACTTTCCGAACGAGGACACGAGCAAGAGCAACCGCCGCAGGGAGTGCATGCTGTGCGCGCCTGGCGTAGCGGTCGAGCTGCGCTTCGAGCCAAGCAACCCATACGACGAGAACGCCGTTGCCATATTTAGCGAGCGCGGCACCCAACTGGGCTATGTCAGCGCAGAGCGCGCGCCGCTGATCGGCAAGCGGATAAAGGAAGGCGAGGCGATCGCCGTCTTTCAGACGATGCACGGAAGCGGGGTGCCTACCCTGCCCGACCCGGTCCCCGATGCTTTAAAGCGCCCACTTCCCCGCCAGGCTCGGCCGGAGCAGCGATCGGTCTACGATCCCCACGCCTTTTACCCGACAAGGAAGGCCCAGAATTCGGCGCTTAACATCGGGCTTGCGGCCCGGTTTGACCAATATGAAGCTTAGCAGGTTCGTCCCGTACTATGCTGGGGCTGACGAACGCGGCACGATCGCTAAGGCCCGCGAAGATAGCTTTGAAAAACGGGACGCCCTCACAGCAATGCGTGCCGCACTGCTCGAGATGGTGCCTGAATCGCACTCTGGTTACCGAACTTCTGATCCAGCTGAACTGTCCGCAGACACTGCAAACACGTTCAACCCTGGCAAGATAGCGCCAGTGGCCGCGCAAGAGCGGTAGGCGTCATTCTCGGCATGGTGAAGTGCATCGGCTAAGAAAGAGGCCACAAGCGGATTGTTAGATACGTCGGCGACGTGAAGCGCCCAAGCGATCGCGGAACGCAAGATTTCTGCGTCGTGTCCAAAGGGCGTGTTCATGGGGCGGCTTGTTACAAAGCGAATTCTTGGGAGCCAAGCTCGCGTTCGGCATACAAGGTTAAGATTAACCTAGGTTACTTCCCGTCAGGACCCAAGCTAGCCTGACTGAACCCGCTGCCAGCTATACTGGTGAGCAAGGGTCTGAATGGGGCACCTGACCGATTGCGTCACGCTGTTGCCGGCGTGCCGAGTTGCACCCAGCGAGCAACTGATCGGATAGGACTGATGCTGCTTCGATGTCGAGCGTGACAGCAACGCCTGGCCCGTCAATCAGCACCCTCCCCTCGTTCGCTGAGACGTTCAGAATTTCCGGACGCAAGGTACGCAGCATGCCAATTCTCCCGTAGACCAATCAGCGACCAGTGGCGGCACATCGTTCCGGGTATTGATCCACGGCAGGACGTTACTCAGTCACCGAGATCGCTCGCCTCCCGTTGAGGGAGGCGGTGAGTTTGGAGCGGAGCAGCGCGCTAGCTAGGTCAGAAAACGTCAGTCCCAGTGACGCTCTTGCATACGAAGGTCGATCGTATACTTTCGGTCGAATTGCAGGAGTCGAACGATGAAATATCGCGTTGCAGTTGCGCTGATCCTCACGCCCATTGGCGTAAAGGCGCAAACGTCAGAAGCCCCTGCCAAGGCCGTAGAGTCGCCAACCAAAGAGAAGAAGATCTGCCGGTCAATGACGCCGACGGGCTCTTTCATGGCCACGCGCGTCTGCAATTCGGCTGCAGCGTGGCGCAAATTTGATGGGATTACTGCTGACGGCGCGCAGCAGACCCGGGATGTGTATCGAATGACCACGACCGGCGTGCCGCACTGAGTTAGATGCAGCGGCGATTTCCTGCAATGCCCGCCGCCTGGCAGTGGAATCGGATGCCGCAATCTGATTGAGCGCCGAAAGAAGCCGCTCATTGCGCGCGCACAACGCCGCTTTCGTCATGCTGGCACGAAGCGGCGGCTTCCCGACAGTTCGGCCGCGCACAACCATGTCAGTCATGTTTTCCTCGTGGGTTCCCGCCACCAAATGCGCAGGGTTGCAGCAGATCGCGCGGTCGCAGGTGTGACGGATGACGCGTTCGCCTGGGTCTTCGCCGTTAACTATTGCCGATGCCACCCGGTTTGATCGGCGGATCCTGCCGCCTCCCACCGTCGTCTGACCGTACAGCCCTTTACCGCCGCGGCATGCTGTCCAATCCCAGCACTCGCCTTCACCGCGGCGGGCGACGTTAGACCAGAATCGGGCAATGATAGCCGGCCCCCGGATTGGATCCGCGAGGTAAGGCCATATAGGCTTGATCCCGAACCGGGGCTTAAACGGCGCCGTCGCGGCTATCTCGACGCTCATGAAATACACCCCACTGCACGTGGGGGATTCTTGGGGGTATAATGCCCGCCGCCACGGGCTTTGTAAGGGCGTCAGTTCGATAGGTGCCGGGCCCACCAATTTCCAAAATCACAGTCTCCATATCGCCGCAATAAGCCGCAGCAATGCGCCACTTCTCTGCGGTTTTCTTGGCAGGCGTTCCGTAACTCCCCGTCGTAGATCAGGCGTTGCGGGGGCGGCTCAGGGGATATTTTCGGATTGCCCGCACCCAATACCCCCGCAAGGCCATCCGAACATGCAGCCGGCGATTTCCAAACCCCCCGGCCGCAGCCGCACATGGTGCGCGTGAACGCCTTGTCTCACGCAGTCTGACAGGATCCAGCGGCTCTTATACTCCACAGCCCGGGAACGCAGGAAGATGAGGACAATCATGCAGCTCGGGGGGCCTCGACGTCACCCGGTGGCCAGCGTAGCCCGTCGTCAAATAAATGACTGTTGGGTCACTCTTCGTGTCTTGTTAACCATACAAAAACAGGACTTATTGCGCGCTTCGACGGTGCGAAACGCGCCGCGGAGCAGAGGGTGTTTCAATGGTAATGATCCTGGTGGGCTGGGCCGGCTCTTCCGTCGCAGCGTTTCTCGTTCTCGGGTACGCCGCTCACAAGCTCAAACACGTATGAAGCGGGAACTGGGTTAGGATCCACACGCGTTCTATCCGGAAGAGGACGGGCTCGACCGGGGAGCCGACCGCGCGCGTCGAGCGACTGACGACGGGCCGACCTGCACCTACCAACCAGTTGATCGGAAGGGACGGACGCCGCCTCTATGCCGCGCGTGGCGGCAAGGCCGGGTCCGTCGATGAGCACCCTCCCTTCGTTCGCCGCGACGTTCAGAGCTTCAGATTGCACCTTCGGCTGCATGGCCAGACGCGATGCGGTTTCTGGTCATCGATCACGATCATGCATGTCCGATGGCGCTTTTCATCCGTAAGATCATGAGGCGCAGCGCCCGCCGCCAGTTGCGACACCGCATCCGTCACGATCGGGCTGGAAAACTTCCGTCGGGAAGTGGAGCACCTGCACCTTTCCCGATCGGTAGGGGAACCTGGACCACTCCCGCGGCTTGCTCAGGGAATTCCGCATCAAATAACCGACGAATCCAAGGATATGCGGAGGTCTCCTATAATCCGATTGGAGTAGTGCGTCTTAAGCCATTAGGATTATCGTCGAGAATTCCGGAGTATGATAAGGAAAGAATGGCGACGCTGGTTGCCGACTTTCGAGGATAGTCCCATGATAAACAAGGCAATCATAGTCGGAATGCTTGGATTGACGGCAATTTGTGCGACACCCGCTGCAGCTGTATCAATCATGGATCCGACCGACGACTTCATTCCGTCATATACTGCGGGTCCGCGTTTTGCAGATCTCGACGTCACAGGCTTCTCGGTCAATTATGACAGTATGTCGCAATTCTTCACGCTAGGCGCCACTTTCGCCGGGGATATCAATCCGCAGACGGCGGGTCTGTACATTTTCGGCGTCAACACCGGTACAGGCATCGCAAGGCCTTTTGCCTCGATCGGTCAACCCGATGTGATCTTCAATCAGGCCATCGTGATACAGAAGAACGGCACCGGATCGGTCGGTCCAAACGCCTTGGACCCAGCTGGTATTTCCATCGCGGGGAACATGCTGACAGCGCGGGTTCCGCTCGCCTTGCTGCCGAGCACGGGCTTTGGGCCAACGCAATATGGGTTTAATCTCTGGCCCCGAAACGGTGTGGGTAACGTCAACCAGATTACGGATTTTGCACCTGAAAATGCGACCGTTTCGATCGGCGCGGTTCCAGAGCCGGCAACGTGGCTCATGATGCTTGTCGGCTTCGGGGGCGTCGGCTTCAGCCTCCGCAGGCGCATCGGTAAAGTCGTCACAGGTACTGCTTACGCCTGATCTCGATGGCAGTTCATCTCAGATAGAGCCGCCGCCCTTCAATGGTCGGCGGCTTTTCGGTCCAGCGTCATCTGCGTCTGATGTCTGACCCCAGAATGAGGGCGTCGAGGATCCTGCAGCTTGCTGAACTATATAATCGCCGAAGGGGTGCCGAGTGCGACAATATGCTCGACGGCGTCCTCAGTAATTTCCTGGGCATCCTCCAGCCCGAATTCGCCAAGATAGGACCAGGCGACCCACCCGACATATCTCGGCAGGCCCGGAATGGCGAGGCCGACGGATCGGCCGATCGTCACGCCATAATCCGCTTTCACCCGAAAACCACGCGTGGAGACGCCCGTCACGGTCGCGGGTATCATTTCGCCCAGAGGGGTGATCAGAAGCGCCCCCAGGTTGACGAGATGCCGGGATGCGCAACGACGTTCGATCAGCGCCGGCGAGATATCGCTCGCGATTTTGCGATACATATTCATTTCGAGGCACGTCCGGGCAGTCTACGTTGTTGCGCACACGTGGCCATCACGGTCGCTGGCTTTGCATCGAAGACTGGACTTCCTTATCGCCTTCGCGATCGACGTCGGCCTGCTTGCTTATGGAATGGACAATCGCCTCTGCTTCTTTCTTCAACGCGATGATCCGCGCCCTGTCGTCGTCCGTGATGAAGTCACGAGGTTTTTCATCGAAGACGCACAGCGCCCCGAGTACGGTGCCGTCTTCGTCGCGTAGCGGCGCACCGATATAAAATTGAATGCCTTCGATCGTGTCGACGAAGGGGTTGCCGGCGAAACGCTCGTCTGCGCCCGCGTCCGGAACGATTGTCAGTTCGTCGGGGGATAGAATGGCATGCGCACAGAAGGACGTTGACCTCTTATATACACCGGCCTCGAAACCCGCTGCCGACAATACATAGGTCGAGTCCTGATAGACGATGGTGATGGCTGCGGACTTTGCCTTCAGGGTATCGCGGACAGCATCCAAGATCGGCCGGAATCTGCCGACATGCGGACTTGCGATGAGATTGCTTGTCGCAATGGCCCTTTCGCGCTCGCGTTCATTCTCCGGCTTATCCGCCATGATGTAGAACGAGATCGACATATCATATCCTAGCCCTATGTGCCCAATCGAGCAGATAGGGAGCCTAAGCGTCCGTTTGCCCGGCCTATGACGATATAAAGCAATAGCTAACAAAGGGTTGGGATCACCGCCCGCCCTATCGAACGGCACCCTCCCCTTGTCTCTCCCGACGTTCAGCGGGCGATCCAGGCGGTGATTCCGGCAAGGCTGCGGAAGTCGTCGACCGCGCGGACGTCGAGCGTGGGATAGGCGGCGCGGACCATGTCGGCGAGCGCGGTGCCGGGGCCGAGTTCGAGCAGGCGGTCGACGCCGCGTTCGACCAGCGCCTCGAGCGTGGCGGCCCAGTCGATCGTCGTGTCGAGCTGTGCCGCAAGTCCTGCGATGCCGGCGGCGCCGCGGACGATCGTGGCATCGGTCGCGCCGATCAGCGTGCGACCCCGGATCGGCCGTGCGGGCTGGGCTTCGAGCAGCGCGGCGTGGAACGGGGCGACCGCAGCGGACAGGCGACGGGTGTGCGACGCGACGCGGACCGCGATCGGGCGGGCGGTTGCTGCACCCTCCGCCAGAGCCGCGTCGCAACAGGCCGCGACCTGCGCGCGGGTGCCGCCGATCACGAACAGCAGACCGGGATTGACGATCGCGATGCCGCAGTCGAACCGCGCGACCAGCGCCTCGACCGCCGCGCGCGGCAGGCCGCGGACGAAGCCGAGGCCATCCTCCGCACCGCCTGCCGCGTCCATCGCCGCCGCTCGCGCCGCGGTGAGCCGCAGCGTGGCGGCGGGCGACCACAGGCCGGCAATGCCCCAGGCGGTCATCTCGCCGACGCTATAGCCCGCGACCACCGCCGGACCGATCGGTTCGAGACACGCCGCCGCCGCCAGCCCGCGCGCGACACACAGGATCTGGCTCGTCGCATTGGCGTGGAGCCGGTCGTCCGCTGCGGTCCGGACGAGCTGATGGACGTCCTGTCCGAGGATCGCGGCGGCCTCGGCGAGGATCGGTGCGGCGGCGGGCTCGTCGACGAACAGGTCGAACATCGCCCGATCCTGCCGCCCCTGCCCCGAACAGAGCAGCGCGAGCGTCACGCGTCGTGCGCCGCGACGAAGAACGTCATCGCGAGCAGGTCCGCACAGCCCCCCGGACTGAGCCGCCGGGCGACGAAGCGGTGATGAACCGCGATCGCGCGCGCGCGCCAGTCCGCCGCGGCGATGCCTCCCGTCGCGAGGAAAGCGTTGGCCTCGTCTTGCGCGAAGGCGAGACCGGACGGGCCGCCGCGATAGAGGAGATTGGTGTCCGCGACGCCGACGATCAGCGCCATCAGGACCTGCACCGCCTGCGCGTTCCGGTCGTAGGGCTGCAGGCGCCGCGCAGTGGCAAGCGCGGGCAAGGCGGTGGCGTAGAGCGCGGGAAAGCCGGCGGCGGCTTCGGCGCGTGCGCCGCCCGCGGCATGGCGGCGCGCGACCGTGGTGCCATGGCTGTGCAGCGCGACGGGCCCGCGCAGGATATCCGCGCCCCAATGCTGCGCGACGATCGTTCCGAGCGGCGCGGCGATGCCATAGCGCGCGCGGAACCCCGCAGCGGCGCAGAGCAGGCCCATGCCGAAGATCGCGCCGCGATGCGTGTTCACGCCGCCCGTCGCGACCATCATCGCCGCCTCCGCCGCGATTCCGATCGCGCGCAGCCGGTCCATCCCTGCCCCCGCAGCCCCCGCCTGGGCCAGCGCGGCGAGATAGGGTGCGAGTGCGTCGGCGCTGCGGTTCATCATCGCCGCATCCATGTCGTCATGCGCACCCGGATCCACCGGGCTGACGAGGCCGGGCTTGGGATAGGTCGCGATCTCACGCCTGAGGCACAGAGCGGCGGCGTGGCCGATCGCGTCGGCGTCGACCGCGGGCGTTGAAACGACGAGCGCGGTCATGCGAACATTTCCGCGCGTGGGGTCACGCCGTTCGCGTGCAGCGCCTTGACGAGCAGCTCGGGAGCGTCCGACGCCCATTCGCGCCACTGGACCGCTCGTCCCTGCGGCGTCAGCAATTCGCCGTCGATCCGCATCGGTGCGGTCGCGTCGACGACCATGAGCGTAAGGGCGAATGACGTCGCGGCGTGCTCGTCCGCCACCTCCCAGAGCAGGTCGAGATCCGAGCCTGGCGACAAATAGTTCAGGTGAGTCAGATGAGCCCAGGCGAGGCTGCCGAAACAGCGCGTGTCCGGGTCGAGCCCGACGAGCGCGGCGATGCTGGCTTGCCAGGTCGGAGGTGCCGCCGCCGCCGCATCGCGGAGCAGCGGCGGCGGAGCATCGGCCCGGATGGAATCGGGAGGCACGGCGAAGGCGAGCCGCTGCTTGCCGATCGACGGCGGCAGCGGCAGCCCGAGCGGGACCAGGCACGGCAGTTCGCCGACGACCGGCCGCCGCGCGATCAGCGGGCGATCGTCCTTGGCCCAATCGGCCAGCAGCGCCGGGGCGTTGGCGAGCCCGTGCGCGGCGAGGATGGCGGGCCAGCGCTGCGGGTCGATCCAGACCAGCCGGTGTCGGTCGAACCGCATCAGCGCCGCGCCGCCGCGTCCACCTCGTCCGCGATCGCCGCGGCCTTGGGCCGGCCCTTGCGCTCGGCCCCGAGCGTCGCGCGCGCATCGTGATCGCGCGTCGCGGCGAGCAGCGTCGCGAGCTGATCCGCAAGGCTGCGCTGCGGATCCCAGATCTCGGCGACTCCCCCGACGCTGACCAGATTATCGAGGCCGGGGGCGAAGACGGGGGTCGTCTTCGCCTTGTCCTCGAGCAGATCGATCGACAGCTTGGTGACGCGCGCCATCGAGGCGAGGTCCATCACCTCGGGATGCGCGCCGGGCAGCGCGACGAGCGTGTCGCAGGCGAGCGCGGTGGCGATGAACGCGCCGGCCGCGCTGCCGCCATAGAGCAGGCCGATCGTACGGTGGCCGCGCGCCTCGGCGAGCAGCAGCGACTTGGCGAGATGCGCGAGATATTCGCTGAGGCCGAGCAGTTCGTCGCGTCGACTCATCCGCTGGCTCGCGCTGTCGACGAGGAAGAGGATCGGCGCTTCGTTGTCGCTGCGCGCGATCGCGAGCACCGCGGCGGACAGGCGGATCGCCTGGTCGATGCCGATCGGCGCGCGGGCGGTGGCGCCTATCACGTGCATCAACCGCCCGTCGGGCGATGTGCCGCGGCCGAACAGCAGGTCGCCCTCCGCGGTGACATCATGGCCGGACGGAAACAGCGAGTCGAGGATCTCAGCGGGCGTCATCGGCGCTCTCCCGGTACTGGACGGCTAGGGTCGCGAAGGCGGCGGAAGGCATGTCGGGGATCGCCTGCGGGTCATCGATGCCCAGCATGCGCCAGATGTCGGTCGCGTCGGCGGCGTCGCCGAACCGGGCGATGCGGCGTTCGAGGCGGTCCTGCTCCGCGTCCAGAGTGGCCAGATCGAGACCGGGTCGTTCCCCTCTCCCGACCGGGAGGGGGGAGGCGTTCCGAACGGAACCCGCCTTGGCTGGTCGCCCGAGCGCCGCGAGCATCGCCGCGCGGAATGCCGCCGCGTCGTCGTCGACGAACAGGTCCGCGCCGCCGATCAGCGTCCGGTGCTTGCCGCCCATCGTCCGCCAGACCAGGGCGCGATCGCGTGAGTCGAATTCCTCGACGCCCTTGTTGGTCTCGATCACCTCGGGGCCGGTGACGCTGATCCGCCCCTGTTCGGATATGATCAGCGTCGAGCAGCAGCCGGCGATCAGCCCGCCGCCGCCATAGCAGCCCGCGCGCCCGCCGATCAGGCCGACGACGCGCACGCCCGCGATCCGCGCCTCGGTGACCGCGCGCATGATCTCGGCGATCGCGATCTCGCCGGCATTGGCCTCCTGCAGACGGACGCCGCCGGTGTCGAACGCGATCACGACGTCGCGGTCGAGGGCCTTGGCGGCGCGGAGCAGGCCGGTGAGCTTGGCGCCGTGGACCTCGCCGAACGCGCCGCCCATGAAGCGGCCCTCCTGCGCGGCGATCAGGATCGGCGTGCTGTCGACCGTCGCGGCGCCGACGACGATGCCGTCGTCAAACTGCGCGGGCAGGTCGAAGATGCCGAGATGCGGGCTGGTCTCGCGCCGCTCGGGGCCGACATATTCGGTGAAGCTGCCGGTATCGACCAGCGCCGCGATCCGCTCGCGCGCGCCCGCCTCATACCAGCTCTGATGAAGGTTGCTCATGCTTCGGGCTCCTCGATCATGCGGACAGCCTGGGCGAGGCGCAGCGACACCGTATCGGGTCGCGCGCCGCCATCGTTGATCGCGATCCGCAGGCCGCCCGCCGCGCGCCGGCCGACGAAATCGGCGACCACCGCGTCCCACAGGTCGCGAAAGCCGTGCGCCGCGGTGCTGATCTCGATCGCGCACCGATCGGCCGCGGCGCCGCGCTCGACAAGGATCTCCAGATTGCCCGACGCGACCACGCCGACCAGCGCCAGCGCGCGCGTGCCGCGCGCGGGCACGGGCGCGGCGATATCGAAATGCAGGATTTCCATGCTTCTATCCCCTACCAGTTCCGGAACCGGCTCGGCGGCCGGTAGAGCCCGCCCGAGGCGAGCATCAGGTCCTTGATCGAACGCGCAGCCAGCATGTTGCGGTTCGCGTCGAGCGGGTCGATGCCGAGATCCTCGGGCCGCTGGATGATCTTCCGCTCGCGCAGCCGTTCGACCATCGCCCTGTCGCGGCCGCGGCCGATCTCGGTAAAGCCCGCCACGCCGCGGATCGCCTGTTCGCGCTCATCCGCATCGCGGCAGAGCAGCAGGTTCGCGATGCCCTCTTCGGTGACGATGTGCGTCGTGTCGTCGGCGTAGACCATGATCGGTGCGAGATCGAGATCGAGCTTTTCGGCGAGTTCGAGCGCGCCGAGCTTTTCGACGAACAGCGGCGCATTGCCCTCGCCGAACGTCTCGCCGATCTGCACGACGAGCTTCCGGCCGCGCCGCAGCGGTGCCGCGGTATCGGGATCCGCCTCCGCGCCGGCCTGAAGCCACGGTGCGCTCGGATGACGCCGGCCGCGCGCGTCCGACCCCATGTTGGGCGCGCCGCCAAAACCCGCGATGCGGTTCGCGGTGATCGTCGAGCTGTGCCCGGCGAGGTCGATCTGCAGCGTCGAGCCGATGAACATGTCGCAGGCATACAGCCCTGCGGTCTGGCTGAACGCGCGGTTCGAGCGGAGCGAGCCGTCGGGTCCGGTGAAGAAGATGTCGGGCCGCGCGGCGAGATAATCCTCCATGCCGACTTCGGAGCCGAAGCAATGGACCTGCTCGACCCAGCCCGCCTCGATCGCGGGGATCAGCGTCGGGTGCGGGTTGAGCGCCCAGTGCGTGCAGATCTTGCCCTTCAGCCCGAGCTTCTCGCCATAGGTCGGCAGCAGCAGCTCGATCGCCGCGGTGTTGAAGCCGATGCCGTGGTTCAGCCGGCGCACACCGTAGGGCTGATACAGCCCCTTGATCGCCAGCATCGCGGTCAGGATCTGCGTCTCGGTCATCGCCGCGGGATCGCGCGTGAACAGCGGCTCGACATAAAAGGGCTTGCCCGCGTCGAGCACGAAATGAACCTGGTCGCCGGGGATGTCGACGCGCGGCAGCGTATCGACGATCTCGCCGACCTGCGCGATCACGAGGCCGCTGCCGAAGCTCGTCGCCTCGACCACGGTCGGCGTGTCCTCGGTATTGGGGCCGGTATACAGGTTGCCGTGACGGTCCGCGCTGACCGCGGCGATCAGCGCGACCTGCGGCGTCAGGTCGACGAAATAGCGCGCGAACAGTTCGAGATAGGTGTGGATCGCGCCGAGCTCGATCTTGCCGCCGAACAGCATCCTGGCGATCCGTGCCGATTGCGGGCCGGAGTAGGAGAAATCGAGCCGCTTCGCGATGCCGCTGTCGAAGACGTCGAGATGCTCGGGCAGGACGACGCCCGACTGGACCATGTGCAGGTCGTGGATCCGTTCGGGATCCATCGCCGCCAGCCCCTTGGCCAGCACATCCGCCTGTTTCTGGTTGTCGCCCTCGATGCAGACCCGGTCACCGGGCCTGAGCACCACTTCGAGAAAGTCGACGAGCGTTTCGGGATCGACCAGCTTGCCGGTGGCAAAGCCCCGGCCCGCCGCAATCCGCTCCTCGCGCATCTGCTTGCGCGTATTCCATTGCCGCACCGCATCGCCTCCTGACGCTTATTCTGGCTTCCTTGTATTCGCTATTGCTCCAAACGCAACCCTGTGCATACTTGACGTCGTATAAGACGCCAGATCGAATACATTGAGAGGATATGCCATGAGCGAGTCCCTACCCCTTGCCGCCACAGATGCGGGACGCGGCGCATGATCGCCGGCGTAGCACTGCTCGCGATCTGTACGCTGATAGGGCAAGTGCTCGGCGAAGGCCTTGGCGTGCTGCTCGGCGTGAAGGCCAATGTCGGCGGGGTCGGTATCGCGATGATCCTGCTGATCGCCGCTCGGATGTGGCTGAAGACCCGCGGCCGCTACAATGAAGGCGTATCGCGCGGGATCGGCTTCTGGGGCGCGCTCTATATCCCGATCGTCGTCGCGATGGCGGCGCAGCAGGATGTCGTCGCCGCGGTCGAGGGCGGTCCGATCGTGCTGATCGCGGGCGTCGGCGCGCTGCTGCTGTGCTTCAGCGCGGTCGCGATCATCAGCCGGCTGTCGGGCACGCCCGAGACGATGGACGAGATCGAGGCGCGCGAGACGCGTGAAGCCGAGATGGCGATCGCCGTCGGATCTCCCGCCCCGATCACCCCGCGCTAAGGACCGAACGCATGGAAATGATCACCAAGGTCCTGACCGCCAATGCGCTGCTCACCGCGTTTGCGGTCGTCGGCATCGTCATGTGGCTGTCGAACATTCTGTCCGCCAAGCTGACGATGGGCCGGGTCCATGGCTCGGCGATCGCGATCCTGATCGGGCTCGCGCTCGCCTTCTGGGGCGGGCTCGCGACGGGCGGGCACAAGGGGCTCGCCGATCTGCCGATGCTCGCCGGAATCGGGCTGATGGGCGGCGCGATGCTGCGCGACTTCGCGATCGTCGCCACCGCGTGCGAGGTCGATGTCGAACAGGCGAAGAAGGCGGGGCTGATCGGCGTCGTCGCGCTGCTGCTCGGTACGATCCTGCCGTTCATCGTCGGCGCGCTGGTCGCGGCGTCGTTCGGCTATACCGATGCGGTGTCGATGACGACGATCGGCGCAGGCGCGGTCACCTATATCGTCGGGCCGGTCACGGGTGCGGCGATCGGCGCGAGTTCGCCCGTCATCGCGCTGTCGATCGCGACGGGCGTGTTCAAGGCGGTGATGGTGATGGTCGGCACGCCCTTGGTGGCCGGGCTGATCGGGCTCAACAACCCGCGCAGCGCGATGGTGTTCGGCGGGCTTATGGGGACGGTCAGCGGCGTGTCCGGCGGGCTTGCCGCGACCGATCGCCGGCTCGTGCCCTATGGCGCCTTGACCGCGACCTTCCATACCGGGCTAGGGTGCCTGGTGGCGCCGTCGATCCTCTATCTGATCGTCCGCGCGATCGTGGGGGGCTGACAAAACGTGGCGGATATCGAGAGCGAAGACACGGGGCTGCTGTCCGACCGGATCCGCAACGCGCTGACCGATGCGATCTCGTCGGGCGAGCTCGCGCCGGGCACGATGCTCGACGAACAGCAACTGGCCGACCGCTACGGCGCCTCGCGTACCCCGGTCCGTGAGGCGCTGCGCCAGCTCGCGACCAGCGGGATGGTTGAGGTCCGCCCGCGCCGCGGCGTCATCGTCCGCCACGTCACCGCCGAGGAGGTGATGGACATGTTCGAGACGATGGCGGAGCTCGAGGCGGTGTGCGTCCGGCTCGCCACCTACCGGATCACACCGCTCGAACGCAGCCATCTGTTGCGGGTGCATGAGGCGAGCGAGGCGGCGGTCGTGGCGGGTGACGTCGACGCCTATGACGCGCTCAACCGCGAGTTTCACGAGGCGATCTACCGCGCGGCGCACAACGACTTCCTCGCCGACCAGGCGATCGCGGTGCGCACGCGGCTCAACGCCTTCCGCCGGATGCAGCTGCGCCAGGACCGCCGCCTCGCCAGTTCGCGCGCCGAACATGACGCGGTGATGCGCGCGATCGCCGAGGGCGATGGCGACGAGGCGGCCCGGCGGATGCGCGCGCACATGCTCAACGCCGCGAGCGCGCTCGACAGCTATATCGCGCACCAGGACGCCGCGCACGCCAAGCCGGCGGGATGATCGCCCGGCCTGGTGGGTTCCTCCGCGTATGAGTCCTCCCTCCCCCCGGAGGCATGCGGCGCCGACTGGGATATCTATCCAGTGCACTGGTCCTTTCCGATCAAGCGGCGGCTGCGCTGACGGCCTAAGGTCGCGGCGACGACCATTGAGAAAAGCAGGACGATGACGGATCAGGACGACGACCGGCCGCCGCAGACCGGGGGGGCCGGCGAGGCCGCCTATTTTCACGCGCGCGCCGACTGGCACGAGCGGCGCGCCAGCGTGGCGACCGATGCCAGTACGATGACGCTGCATCGCCGGTTCGCGCGATTGTACCGGGCGCGCGCGGCCGATCCTCTAGTATATGAGTACCCATGATTAGCGCATAAATACCAGGAACTTACGTCCCGTCTCACGCTTTATGCGTCCGATCCGGGAGCAGTTGCGCTCTTGGAATGTCGGGAGCCCGATCATGAAAAGCCTGTCTGCGACGATCGCCTCGCTTGTGCTGATGACGGCAGTCGTCGGCTGTGCGGCACCGGCGACACGCATATCGTCTGGGTTGCAGCGCTACGGGCTCGACGCGCCGCGCGCGGATTGCGTCGGCGAGCGGCTCCATTCGCGCCTGTCGCTCGGGCAGCTCCAGCGGCTCGGCAAGGCGGCCGCGGCGTATCGGCAGAACGACACGACGCCGGGGGCGCTGACGCCGTCCGACCTGATCCGTGTCGCCTCCGAACTGCGCGACCCGGCGATCGCGCTCGAGGTCGGCAAGGCCGCGGCAGCCTGCCGTGTCCTTCCCTGAGCCGAATTGACGTTTCCCCATTTTCGAGAAGGACAAGACGATGAACAAGGACGAATTCCAGGGCGGCGCACGCTATGTCGGCGGCAAGGTCGAGAAGACGATCGGCGATACCGTCAGCAGCCGTGACTGGCAGGTCGACGGCGTCGTCGATCAGGTCGCGGGCGGCGCACAGAATCTCTACGGCCGCGCGAAGTCCGCGGTCGCCGATGCCGTCGATGGCGCTCCGGAACTAGCCGACAAGCTCGGCAGCGACGCCCGCGAGGCCGCCGACCGCGCCGGTCAG
The DNA here is from genome assembly GCF_000732685.2 of Sphingomonas sp. STIS6.2. Taxonomy (NCBI): domain Bacteria; kingdom Pseudomonadati; phylum Pseudomonadota; class Alphaproteobacteria; order Sphingomonadales; family Sphingomonadaceae; genus Sphingomonas; species Sphingomonas sp. STIS6.2. The sequence continues at coordinate 197,873 of NZ_JPDP02000159.1, read as the reverse complement.
CTGGCACGACAGGGCGCGCGGACCGTGCAGGAATCCGCCGAGGACGCACCTTTGCTCTGGGCACTCGGCGCCGCCGCGATCGGCTATGGCCTGGCCTGGCTCGTCCACGGCCAGCGCGACTGATCCGATGACCGCCGCCCCCGCCCTCAAGTCGCTGCGCGACTCCGCCGATCTGCGCCATCTGCGCCAGATCATCGCGGGGCTCGACGAAGGCGTGATCCTGATCGATCCGGACCAGTCGATCCTGTGGGCGAACGCCGCGGCGCTCGCGATGCACGGGGTCGACGCGGTCGAGGATCTGGGGGCGACGGTCGACGCCTATCGGGCGAAGTTCCAGCTGCGCTATCGCAACAACCACCGGTTGGGCGACGATGACTATCCGATCGAGCGCGTCGTGTCGGGCGAGGCGTTTTCGCAGGTGGTGGTCGAGGTGGCGGTCGCGGGCGAGGACAGCCCGCGCTGGGTCCATCAGGTCCGCAGCCTCGTCCTGACCGACGACCAGGACGAGCCCGAATGCCTCGTGCTCGTCATTCAGGACGTCTCGGCGCAGTTCGAGGCGGAGGACCGTTTCGAGCAGTCGTTCAACGCGAACCCCGCGCCCGCGCTGATCTGCCGGCTGTGCGATCTGAAATTCGTGAAGGTCAATCAGGGTTTTCTGGACATGACCGGGCATGAGCGCGACGGGGTGCTCGCCCGCACGCTCTACGATCTCGACATCCTCGCGCATGCCGACAGGCGCGACGTGGCGAAGCAACGGCTGTGCGAGGGGCGGACGATTCCGCAGATGGAGGCCGAGCTCGACCTGCCCGAAGGCGGCACCAAACTGGTGATCGTCGCAGGCCAGCCGATCGATCTGGCCGAGCAGGGCTGCATGCTGTTCACCTTCGCGGACCTCGAGCCGCGTCGCAAGGCGGAGACCGCGCTGCGCCACAGCGAGGACCGGTTCACGCGTACCTTCTCGCTGGCGCCGGTCGCGCTGACGATCGGCACGCGCGACGGCCACCGGCTGTGCGACGTCAACGAGGCGTTTACCGAGCTGACCGGCTATACGGCGGCGGACATCGTCGATCGACCGCTCGGGGTCGTCGATCTTTGGGAGACCGCGGCGATCCAGCACGAGATCGAGGGCGAGATCGCCGCCGACCGGCCGATCCGCGACCGCGAACTGCGGCTCCGATTGAAATCGGGTCAGGTGATCGACGCGATCGTCTCGAGCGAACCGATCCAGCTCGGCGGCGAACCGTGCATGCTGTGGGCGATGCGCGACATCAGCACGCGCAAGGCATCCGAGCGCGAGCTGGTCCATGCGATCGAGGCGGTGATGCAGGATACGAGCTGGCTCAGCCGGTCGATCATGGAGAAGCTGGCGCGGATCCGGACGCCGCAGGCCGATCCGGTCGGCGTCGGGCTCGACGAGCTCACTCCGCGCGAGCGCGAGGTGCTGGCGCTGATCTGTCGCGGACTCGACGACAAGTCGATTGCGCGGACGCTCGACGTCTCGGGCAACACGGTGCGCAACCATGTCGCGCGGATCTATTCAAAGATCGGGGTCAACCGCCGCAACGCCGCCGCAGCCTGGGCGCGCGCGCGCGGCTTCGACGGAGACTCGCTGCCCGCGCGTCATCCGGCCGATGCGGCAAGCAAGGAGGTCGCAGCATGACCGACGACACGACACCAGGCGGCAAGGCCGGCAGCAAGACCGGACGCGCGCGCCAGGCCAAGGGCTCCGTCCAGGAGGCGATCGGCAAGATTATCGGCGACCCCGGTGTCGAACGCAGCGGCCGCCGCGAAAGCAAGGCCGGCGCGAAGCAGGCCCAGGCCGAGCCGCATGAAGCGGACCATTCCATCGACCGCGACGGAGCCGACTGACGCCGTCGCGGGCACTATTCAACAGGAGCATCTATGACGATCACCACGACACCCGGCGTTCTGCCGGCCGACGACCTGCGTCTTGCGAAGACGCCCAGCCGCATATCCTGGGGGGCGATCTTTGCAGGCGTCGTCCTCGCGATCGCGGTCCAGCTCGTGCTGGGCATCCTCGGCACGGGCATCGGCCTGACGCTGGTCGATCCGGTCGAGGGGACCACGCCGGGCGCTGCGGGCTTCGGCATCGGTGCCGGGCTGTACTGGGTCGTCACGACGATCATCGCGCTTGGTGCGGGCGGCTATGCCGCCGCGCGCGTTGCCGGCGTGCGTGACCGGTTCGACGGGCTCGTTCACGGCCTTGTGGTCTGGGGCGTTACGCTGATCCTGACGCTGTACCTGCTGACCTCGGCGGTCGGCGGGATCATCGGCGGCGCCTTCCGTACCGTCGGCTCGGTCGCGACCGCAGCGGGGACCGGGATCGGTGCCGCCGCGCCCAAGGTCGCCGACGTCGCCGGCGTCGATACGGGCGACGTCCGCGAAGAGGCGGCCGCCTATCTGTCGGACGCACCGTCGGATCCTGCTCAGATGACGTCGGAACAGGCGCAGAAGGAAGTGGCCAAGCAGCTTCCCGCACTCGCCCGCGGCGGGCCGGACGGCGCGCGTGCCGAGAGCCGCATCGTCGACATCGTCGCCGCGCAGCGCAAGATCACCCGTCCCGAAGCCCAGGCTCAGGTAACGCGCGCCAAGGCACAGTTCGTCAAGACCAAGGACGAGACGATCGCGACCGCCAAGTCGGCGACCGACACCGCCGCCGGCGCCGCTGCGGGCACGTCGTTCATGGTGGTGATCGCGCTGCTGATCGGTGCCGCCGCCGCAGGGGCCGGCGCCACCGCCGCGACGCGCCGCCGCATCTGATCGCGATACGCCGAGCCTGACTGAGGCGCTGCCGGATCCTCCGGCGGCGCCTTTTTTTTTGCCAGCGCCTCACCGTGCCATGACCCTGGCCGCGGAATTGATTCCGATAGCGGAATGGTTGCGGCCCCCCGACCGCGCCGCGCTTTGTCCCTCTCGAGAAGTCAGCAGTTTCGAAGGTTGTCGACGTGCCCGCCGGGGCCGTCGGCGCCGCGGCGCTGCTGACCCGCACAGGAGGATGAAGCATGGACGTACACGTCATCTCGAAGGCAACCGGGGCCGTCACGCGCGTATCGGGAGAGGCCGTGAGCCTCGATGCGCCGAGCGTCATCCGGCTCGACCTTGCCCGCTCCGAAGTCGCGGGGTTCGAGCGTGAGGGCAATGCGCTCATCGTCCGCCTGATTAACGGGGACCATGTCGAGGTCGCCAATTTCCATCCTGAAGATGCCGGGGTCGCACCGCATGATCTCGTCCTGAACGAACCCGGCGGCACCATGTGGCAGGCGCGCGTCGCGCCGGGCGCGCCGCGCTTTGTCCCGCTCGAGGATCCCGAGGACCTTGTCGCGGCGGCGGGCGGCGGCGGTGGGGGCTCGCTCGCGCTGCCCGCTGCCCTGCTGGGCGGGGTGGTCACGGCAGGCGGCGCGGCGGCGGCACTGGGCGGCGGCGGCTCGGATACCCCCGCGACCCAACCCGATCCGGTCACCCCGCCCGTCACGCCCCCCCCTGTGACGACCCCGCCCGTCATCACCCCGCCGGACACGACACCCCCCGCCGCTCCCAGTGTCACGATCGCAAGTGACGGCACGGCCGTCACCGGGCTCGGCGAGGCCGGCGCGACGGTCACAGTGCGTGATGCTGCTGGCGCCGTGATCGCAAGCGTCGTCGTGGCAGCGGACGGCAGCTTCGCTGCGCCACTGTCACCCCCGCAAGCTAATGGCGGCAGCCTTGCCGTCACGCAGACCGACGCCGCGGGCAATGTCTCCCCCGCCGTGCAGGTCGCTGCGCCCGATACCACCGCACCTGGCGCGCCCGAGGCGGTGATCGACGCCGGTGGTGCGACCGTCACCGGGCGCGGCGAAGCAGGCGCGACCGTCACGGTGCGTGATGCTGCGGGCATTGTGATCGCCAGCGTCGTCGTGACAGCGGACGGCAGCTTCACGACGCCGCTGTCGCCCGCGCAGGCGAGTGGCGGCAGCCTCGCCGTCACGCAGACCGACGCTGCGGGTAATGTCTCCGCTGCGGTGCAGATCGCGTCGCCCGACCTCACGGCACCGGTGACCCCCGCCGTTGCGGTGAACGACGACGGGACGCTGGTCAGCGGCACCGGCGAGCCCGGCGCGATCGTGACAGTGACCGACGCCAATGGCGTGGTGATCGTCACCGCGACCGCCGGGACGGACGGCGGCTTTGCGGTGCAGCTGTCGCCGGCGCAGACCAATGGCGAGACGCTTGGCGTCAGCCAGGCGGATGCGGCGGGCAATGCCTCGCCCGTGGTCGGGGTCGTTGCGCCCGACCTCACCGCGCCGGCGGCACCGACGATCGCGCTCGACGGCACCGGCACGATCGCGACCGGCACGGGCGAGCCGGGTGCGACCGTCACCATCACCGGCGAGGGCGGCGTTGTGCTCGGAAGCGGAAGCGTCGACGCCGGCGGACGCTATGAAATCACGTTGCGATCGCCGCAGACCGATGGCGAACGGGTCGAGGCGGTCCAGAGCGACGCCGCGGGCAACGTGTCGGGCAATGCGAGCACGATCGCGCCCGACTTCACCGCGCCCGCGCAGCCGGTCGCCGCGATCAACGGGGATGGCGCGCTGGTGACGGGGACGGGCGAACCCGGCGCGCAGATCCAGGTCCGCGACCTTGCCGGCACGACGATCGGCACCGCGCAGGTCGGGGTCGACGGACAATATAGCGTGCTGCTCGACCCGGCACAGGCGAATGGCGAGCGGCTCACGGTGGTGCAGACGGACGCCGCAGGCAATGCCGCGTCCCCGCTGTCGCTGATCGCCCCCGACGTGACCGCGCCGGCGGCCCCGGCTGCCGCGCTCGATGCGACGGGGACGATCTTGAGCGGCACCGGCGAGCCCGGCGCCCGGATCTCGGTCCGCGACGCGAACGATACCGAGATCGGCGCGGCGATCGTCGATGCGCGCGGCAATTACGATGTCGTGCTCGTCCCGCCGCAGATCGACAGCCAGCTTATCTCGGTCGTGCAGGCGGATGCCGCGGGCAATGTCTCGACCGCCACCGCGCTGATCGCACCCGACCAGACCGCCCCGGTCGCGCCGACTGCGACGGTCGCCGCCGATGGCGCAAGCCTGACCGGGACCGGAGAAGCGGGTGCGACGCTGACGGTGCGCAGCCCGGTCGGCGCGGTGATCGGCACGATCATCGTCGCGGGCGATGGCACTTATACCGTCACGCTGACGCCGGCGCAGACCGACGGGGAAACGCTGAGGGTGCGGCAGGTCGATGGCGCGGGCAATGTCTCGCCCGAGGCGACTGCCGCGGCGCCCGATCTGGTCGCCGATCTCGGCCCCGATGCACCGACCGCGACGATCGCCATCGACGGCAGCGCCGTGACGGGGAGCGCGGTAGCGGGCGCGACGGTCACGCTGTTCGATGCCGATGGCGTGGTGATCGCGACGGGACTCGCCGCGGGCGACGGGCAGTACGCCATCGCGCTCGTCCCTGCGCTGCGTGACGGCGAGACGATCCGCGTGACGCAGACCGACGGGGACGGCAATGTCTCGCCCCCCGCGACCGCGATCGCCCCCGACCTGACCGCGCCCGACGCCCCCAGCGCGGTGCTCGACCAGACGGGCACGGCGCTGACCGGGACGGGCGACGCCGACGCGGCGATCACGGTGCGCGATGCCGACGGCACCGTGATCGGCACCGCGACAGCGAATGCCGCCGGGGCGTTTGCGGTAATCCTTGATCCTGCGCAGCGCGATGGCGGGACGCTTGCGGTGACGCAGGCGGACGCCGCGGGCAATGTCTCGGCGCCTGCGCTGGTCGCGGTGCCCGACGTCACCGCCCCTGCAGCGCCGACGGCGACCGTCGAGGGCGATGGCAGCCTCCTCGTTGGCACGGGTGAGGCCAATACGAGCGTCATCGTGCGCGATGCATCCGGCACCGCGATCGGCACCGCGCTTGTCGCCGCCGATGGCGGTTTCCGTATCGTGCTCGACCCCGCTCAGGCGGATGGCGAGACGCTGAGCGTGACGCTGACCGATGCGGCGGGCAATGTGTCCGCACCCGCCACCGCAATCGCCCCCGACATCACCGCGCCGGACGTGCCGACCGCGACGATCAGCGGGGACGGTTCGGTCATCACCGGATCGGGCCAGGTCGGCGCCACAGTGACCGTCACCGCGCCCGGCGGAGCGACGCTCGGGACCGCCATCGTCGCCGCCGACGGCGCCTATGCCGTCGCCCTCGTCCCCCCGCAGCTTGACGGCGAGGCGCTGTCGGTCGTCCAGGCCGACCGTGCGGGCAATGTCTCGGCCCCGGTGGGTCTGCTCGCCCCCGATACCACCGCACCCGACGCCCCCACCGCGACGATCAGCGGCGACGGCAGTCTCGCGACCGGTACCGGCGCGCCTGGTGCGACGATCAGCGTCACTAACGCAGCGGGCATCGTGATCGGTACCGCGATCGTCGCGGAGGACCGGAGCTATGCCGCAACGCTGACCCCGGCGCAGGCCAATGGCGAGAGGCTCGGCGTGACGCAGGCCGACGCGGCGGGCAATGTCTCCGTGTCGACCGGCGTGACCGCCCCGGACATCACCGCGCCGCCTGCGCCCGTCGCGATGCTCGACGCGAGCGGATCGGTCGTCATGGGCACCGGCGAGCCCGGCGCGACGCTGACGGTCCGCGATGCTTTTGGTACGCCGCTGGGAACCGCGATCGTCACCGCGCAAGGCGATTATAGTGTCACGCTCGCGACCCCGCAGATCGACCGTCAGGCACTGAGCGTGTCGCAGGCCGATGCCGCGGGCAATCCGTCACCCGCGACCACGCTGACCGCCGCCGACCTGACCGCGCCGGCCGCGCCGCTGGCCACCGTCGCCCTCGATGGACTGACGCTCTCCGGTACGGGCGAGGCGGGGGCGACGGTCACCGTCCGCGATCCGCTGGGCCGCGTGGTGGGTCAGGCGGTCGTCGCGGGCGACGGCACCTATATAGTGCCGCTCGATCCGGCGCAGACCAACGGCGAAGTGCTGGGGGTCGACCAGCGGGACGCGGCCGGCAACGGCTCGCCCATCGTGACCGCGATCGCACCGGATCTCGTCGCGGACACCACGCCCGATGCGCCGAGCGCCGCGGTCGACGCGGATGGCGCTGCGGTAGCGGGGACGGCGAATGCCAGCGCCGCGATCATCGTCTATGACGCGGTCGGGACAATCATCGGCACCGGCGTCGCCGGTCCGGACGGAAGCTACCGTGTCGCGCTCGTCCCCGCCCGGATCGACGGCGAGACGGTCCGCGTCACGCAGACCGACGCGGACGGCGACGTCTCGCCGCCCGCCACCGCGGTCGCGCCCGACCTGACCGCCCCCGCCGCCCCCACGGCAATCCTCGATCTGACGGGAAGCGTCGTCACGGGCACGGGCGAGCCTGGCGCGACGATCACGATCCGCGCGGCCGATACGACCAGTCTGGGGACCGCGATCGTCGGCGCGAACGGCGCCTATGCGGTGACGCTGACGCCCGCGCAGATCGATGGCCAGACGCTGGCCGCGACACAGGCCGACGCCGCCGGCAACATATCGACGCCATTCGTGCTGATCGCGCCCGATTACACCGCCCCCGCCCTGCCCGTCGTCACGATCGCACCGGACGGCAGCACAGCGACCGGGATCGGCGAGCCGGGTGCGACCGTGACGATCCGTCTCGGTGCCGTCATCCTGGGTACCGCACAGGTCGCCGCGGATGGAAGGTATACCGCGCAGCTGAGCCCTGCGCCGGTCAATGGCGAGACTCTGTCGGCGAGCCAGGCCGATCCCACGGGCAACGTCTCGGCCGTCGCGACCGTCGCGGCGCCCGACATCACCGCCCCGCCGCCGCCGATCATTTCGGCGATCACCAACGACGGCACGACGCTGACCGGGACGGGCGAAGCTGGCGCACGGGTCGAGGTGCGCGGTCCCGATGCCACGCTGATCGGCGTCGCGACCGTCGATGCCGAGGGCCGCTATACGGTCACGCTGGCGCCGGCACAGGCAGCGGGCGGGACGCTCAGCGTCACCCAGGCCGATGCCACGGGGAATGTCTCGACCCCGGCCAGCATCGCCGCCCCGTTCGACATCGCCGCGTTCGGTAATGTCGACGCCGCGGGACTCGATCTCCTGCCGACCACGGCACCGGTCGATCTGGGGAACGCGCGCTATCTCGCCCTTGTCTCGCTGGGCCTCGTCAACCTCGACGCCGAGGTGCTCGCGGTTCGCAACGTCCGCTTCTCGGTGGCGGAGGGCCACAGCCTGGATGCACGGTTCACCTATGACGCAGCGGCAACGATCGGCGCCGCCAGTGACTATGCGGTGGTCGTGCAGCGGCTGGTGGGGACGCAGTGGGTCGCGGTCACAGGCAGCGGGCCGGCCTCGCTGCTCGAGATTGGTCTGCTCAACGGCAATCTCAGCGCGACCGAGACGCTGGGACCGGGCGTGTACCGGGCTTTCCTTACCTTCCAGGGAACGGCGGGCGTCGGGCTACTCGGCGATCTGTCGGTTGCCGGGATCGATTCGGACTTCACCGATATTGCCGGTGCAACGCCCATCGCGGCGAGCGGCAACGTCATCACCGACGCGGGCCCGGGTGGCGAGATCGACGTCACGGGCCCCGGAACCCGCGTCGCCAGCGTCACGGTCAATGGCGTGACGACCGACGTCGGACCGGACGGGAGCAGCGTCACCGGCACCTGGGGCAGCCTGAGGATCAACCCCGACGGCAGCTACAGCTACACCCCCGTCGCGAATGCCGGCGCGATCGGGCGGACCGAGACCTTTACCTACACGCTGGTCGACCCGACCGATGGCGAGCGTGAAACCGCGACGCTGACGATCGCGATCGGCAGCCCGGACATCACCGGCGCACCGCTTGCGGTCGCCGACCAGGCGTTTGCCGACGTGACGTTCCAGAATGTCGTCACGACGCTGCCGCCCGCCCCGGCGTTCGACTTCCCGTCGACCGGGACCATCCTGACGGGGCAGGTCACCGGCACGGGCACCGGCAGTTTCACCGTCGCCCCCGCCGCGGTGTCGGATATCACGATCGTCGCCGCGCGAACGGGTGGGCTGCTCTCCGTACTGCCGGCCTATACCGTCAGCGTGCGCAGCGCCGACGGCCTCATCGTGCGGACGGCAACCATCAATACGGTGCTGAACCCGGTGCTCGGCGGCGTCGCGACCTTCACCTTCGACGACCTGCCCAGTGGCAGCTATTCCTACCAGGTCAGCAGCAACGCGGCGCTAAGCGTCGGGAATTTCGGCACCACGGTATCGCTGGGCTCGAGCACCCTGTTCCTCAACGACTACACGCTGGCGACGCGCGAGACCGCGACGGGCAATCTGCTCGACAATGACACGACCAATACCAGCTTCGCGGCGATCCGCGTCGATCGCGGCAGCGGTTTTTCCGAGATCGGCGACACTCCGGTCACGCTGACCGGCCGATATGGCACGCTGCAAATCGATGAGACCGGCGGCTATGCCTATCAGCCCAGCGCGACGCTCGGCTTCTCCGCGGTCGATCTCACCGACAGCTTCACCTATCAGCTCGTTCAGCCCAATGGCGTGCTGTCCACGGCGACACTGACCGTGACGATCGACGTTCCCGCCGATGGCCCCGCCGCCGCGGCGGACTTCGCATCGATCGCATCGGACGCGAGCGGGTTCGCGGAGCTGACGGCGCTGGTGGAGACCGGGGACCTCGACGTCATCCCGCTCGACGCGCTGACGGTACAGAGCATCGAATCGGGCGCGTTCGCGGCGGCCGGACCGGTGATCGGGCTCGCCACCTATGATCTGTTCGAGGGTCAGGGCGAGTTGGAGGACGTGCTGTCACAGTATCTTGCAGCAGAACCGCAAGCATCGATCGGAGAAGAGCCCGATACGGTTTCGTTCGATCCGATCGTCGTCACGGAAATCGCCACCGTCGTCGATCCGTTCGACTACCTCGCCACTATCCCGGATCAGGACCAGAACGGAATAGTCACCAGTCATGTTTTATAAGAATTCGAAACTGGTCTTTTCTAGAACCATTTCAGCAACTTAAAGACCGTTTACTCTATACGTTTCGTTAAGCACCCCTGTCCTTTGCTGGTGCCAGCAGAGGACAGGGACGCAATGATCACTTCCATTATGAGCGTGATGCGATCGCTGGCCGCGGGCGTCCTATTGGCGGCTGTGCCGTGTAACGCCGGGCAAGCGGTCGACACCCCTAGCCCCGCGACGCCGGGTCCGGTGACGCTCGAAACCGCGGCACGCGAAGCGGTTGCCTGGCATCCGTCGCTGACCGAGGCAGCGGGCGCGCTGGCGGCGCGCGGCGAGGACGTGAAGGCGGCACGCGCGGGCTATCTCCCCACCCTCAGCGCCGGGATCGGCAGCGGGTTTGACAGTCGCGTATCGGGGACGCTGCGACCACGACCCCAGTTGGGCGCGTCGCAGATGCTGTTCGATTTCGGCAAGGTGTCGAGCGAGATCGCGGGCGCGCGCGCCGGGACGCGGGTCGGGCGTGCGGAGATGCTACTCGCGGTCGACACGCTGATCCGCGACACCGCCTATGCCGTGATCGAATATCAGCGCGCGTCCGCCCAGCGGATCATCGCGGTCGAACAGGCGGACCGGATCCGCGAGATCAGCGAGCTTGTCGGCAAGCGCACCGCCTTTGGTGCCGCGACGCGATCGGATGCGCTGCAGGCACAGGCGCGGGTCGAGGCGGCGATGGCGAGCCTTGCGACGGTCGAGGCGGCGGAGCGCCGTTGGGCGAGCAATCTGGCCTTCCTGCTCGGTCGCGACGCCCCGCCCGCCGCAGTGTCCGCCGATGTCCCGGACTGGCTGATGCGGAGCTGTTCGGGTCCGGTGCCCGCCTGGGAGACGGTGCCGCTGGTCATGGCCGCCGAGGCGCAGGCGGACCGCGCCGCCGCCGCGCTGCGCCGCAGCCGCGCGGACCGCTATCCGACGCTGTCGATCGGCGGCGACGCCTCGACCGACGTGACCGCGCCGCTCGGCAATCGCAGCATCTACAATGTCGGCCTGCGCGTCTCGAGCAACATCTTCGCGGGCGGCGTCACGCGTGCGCGTGCGCGCGGCGCGGCGTTCGAGCTGGAGGCGGCCCAGGCCGCCACGCGCCGGGTCCGCAACGAGAGCAGCCAGCGGCTGGCAGAGGCGCGCCAGCAGATCGACAGCCTGTCACAGGTCGTCGCCACGCTGCAGTCGCGCCAGACCAACATGCGCGAGACCGGACGGCTGTACCGGATCCAGTATCTGGAAATGGGCACGCGCACGCTCGTCGACCTGCTCAACGCCGAACAGGAATTCCAGCAGGTCCGGTTCGAGGCGGTGAACGTCGCGCAGACCTTGCGCAGCCTTCAGGTCGATTGCCTCTATCTGTCGGGGCGGATGCGCGACGCGTTTGCGCTGTCCGGTGCGACGGTGCGGGGGGTGACGCTGTGACCGCCGACCGGGTGCCGATCGCGGTGGCGGCGGGCGGACCGGGCGCCGGCATCGACGCCTGGCTCGACCTGCTTGGCCGCGTTGCCCGCCACTACCGCCTGCCGCTGTCCGAACAGCGTGCGCGGCTTGCCGCACACTGGGAGCTGGGGGACGACGACGAGGCGCGGGTCCGCACGCTCGCGCGCGCGACCGGGCTCGGCGTGCAGTTCGTCCCCGCCGCGGGGATGCGGCTGACGAGCTGGCGGCTGCCGCTGATCGTCCGGCTGCGCGACGGTGAGATCGCGCTGATCGAGGGGATCGACGCGGAGGGCCAGGCCCGGCTGATCGTGCCGGGCGACCGGGGTGGAGCGACGCATCTGCCGATCGACCAGCTGACCGCCGGCGCGACCGGCTATGTCATTCCACGGCCGTCGCGCTCGGCGCCCGACACGCGAATCGACGCCTATATCCGGCCGTTCCAGGATCACTGGCTGCGCGACATATTGATGGCCGACGCGCCGTCCTACGGCCATGTCATGGTCGCGTCGGTCGTGACCAACTGCCTGGGGCTCGCGGGGGTTCTGTTCTCGATGCAGGTCTATGACCGCGTCGTGCCGGCGGGATCGATCCCGACGCTGACGATCCTGTTCGTCGGGGTGCTGATCGCAATCGGCTTCGATTTCGTGTTGCGACGGCTCCGCACGAACATCGTCGATGTGCTTGGAAAGCGGGCCGATCTGCGCATTTCCGATCGGGTCTTCGGTCACGCGCTGCGGGTCCGCAACCGCGCGCGCCCCACCTCGACCGGGACGTTCATCTCGCAGCTGCGCGACCTCGACCAGGTGCGCGACATGCTGACCTCGACGACCGTCGCGACGGTCGCGGACATGCCCTTCTTCCTGCTGTTCCTTGGCGTGCTCTGGTATGTCGGCGGCGCGCTGGCGCTGGTGCCGCTCGCCGCGCTGGTCCTGCTGCTGCTGCCGGGGCTGCTCGCGCAACGCCGGCTGCGAATGTACGCGACCGAATCGATGCGCGAATCCACGCTGCGCAACGCGATGCTGGTCGAATCGGTACAGGGTATCGAGGACATCAAGGCGCTGCAGGCGGAGGACCGGTTCCACCACCAGTGGAACCACTATACCGCAGTCGCGGGCGAGGCGCAGCTCAGGCTGCGCGGGCTGACCAACGGCCTGTCGGTGTGGACCCAGAGCGTCCAGAGCGGCGTCTATGCCGCGATCATCTTCGTCGGCGCACCGCTCGTGATCGCGGGCGACATCACCACCGGCGTGCTGGTCGCGACCTCGATCCTCGGCTCGCGGATGATGGCGCCGATGGCCCAGGTCACGCAGCTGCTCAGCCGGTTCCAGCATGCCAAGGTGGCGATGGGCAGCCTAAACCAGATCATGGCGCTGCCCGTCGACACCGCCGACGCGGATCACCGCATCCCGCTGCCCGTCGTCCAGGGCGACTTCGCGCTGCGGTCCGCCGTCTTCACCTATGCCGACCCCAACGCCCCCCCTGCCCTGACGGTCCAGACGCTCGACATCGCGGCGGGCGAGCGGATCGCGTTGCTGGGGCGCAACGGCGCGGGCAAGTCGACGCTGCTCCAGGGCCTGTCGGGGATGCTGCAGCCGGTGTCGGGCGAGGTGCTGCTCGACGGCCTCGCGCTGCATCAGGTCGATCCCGCCGATGTCCGCCGCGACATCGGCCTGCTGACCCAGACCTCGCGGCTGTTTCACGGGACGCTGCGCGAGAATTTGACGCTCGGCGCGCCGATGGCGTCGGACAGGGAGATTAGCGAGATGCTCGCGATGGTCGGCGCGGACACCATGGTCCGGCGGTTGCGCGACGGGCTCGGCCATGTCGTGCAGGAGGGGGGCAGAGGCCTGTCGGGTGGGCAGATCCAGGGGCTGCTGCTCGCGCGGCTGCTGCTCCGCCAGCCGAGCGTCGCGCTGCTCGACGAGCCGACCGCGGCGATGGACGAGGGTACCGAGCGACACTTCATCGCCCGGCTCGGGGCGTGGAGCCGCACGCGTACGCTGATCGTCGCGACGCACCGGATGCGGATGCTTGAGATCGTCGACCGGATCATCGTGATCGACAACGGCACCATCGTCCTCGACGGTCCCAAGGACCAGATCCTCGCGCAGATGCGCGGGACGCGGAGTGCGGCGGCATGAGCGCGCGGGCGATCGACGACGACCATCTGTTCGGCGGCGAAGGCAGCGTCCGGCTTGCGACCGCGACGCGGCTCGTCTGGATCCTCGCCGCGCTGTTCGTGGCAGCACTTGGCTGGGCGTGGTTTGCGGCCCTCGACGAGGTGGCGACCGGCGAAGCGCGCGTCGTGCCGACCAGCCGCGAACAGGTGATCCAGTCGCTCGAGGGCGGGATCCTGACCAAGCTTCCGGTGCGCCAGGACGATATCGTCACCCCGGGGCAGCTGCTCGCACAGCTCGATCCGACCCAGGCGGGGTCGACCGTCGACGAGACCGCCGCCAAATATCGCGCCGCGCTGGCCAGCGTCGCGCGGCTTCAGGCGGAGGCGAACGGCACGCCGCTGGCGTTCGCCGCCGAGCTCGACCGCTATCCCGAGTTGAAGGCCGCCGAGACGCGGCTCCACGACACCCGGCGACGCAGCCTGCAATCGTCGATCCAGCTCATCGACCAGAGCCTCGCGCTGATCGGACGCGAGGTCCGGATCGGAGAATCGCTGATCGCGGTCGGTGCGGCGAGCAATGTCGAGGTGTTGCGGCTGCAACGCCAGCGGGCCGAGCTCGAGCTCAAAAAGGCCGATCTGCGGTCGCAATATATGGTCGAGGCGCGGCAGGATCTGGCCAAGGTCATCGAACAGGTCGATTCGCTCGCACCGGTGGTTCGGGGGCGCTCGGACACGCTGTCGCGCCTCACGCTGCGCTCGCCGGTACGCGGGGTCGTCAAGAATATCGAGGTCTCGACGATCGGCGGCGTCGTGCCCCCCAATGGCAAGCTGATGGAGATCGTTCCGCTCGACGACCGGCTGCTGATCGAAGCGCGGATCCAGCCGCGCGACATCGCCTTCATCCGTCCCGGCCAGGCAGCCAGCGTCAAGGTGACCGCCTATGACTATTCGATCTATGGCGGCCTGACGGGCAGCGTGGTCAGCATCTCGCCCGACACGATCCGCGACGAGGTGAAGCCCGACATCCTCTATTACCGCGTGTTCGTGCGGACCAAGGCGGATTCGCTGACGAACAAGGCTGGCGCGAAATTCGCAATCACCCCCGGCATGGTCGCAACGGTCGATATCCATACCGGCAGCAAGACCGTGCTCCAATATCTCGTCAAACCCCTCAACCGGGCGCGGGAGGCGCTGCGCGAACGATGACCGATGTCGCACGCCGCAACCTGCGCGCACCCGGCGCCGGCGCCCCGAGACCGATCGCCCCCGCCTTGCTCGCCCGCGCGCGCCAGGCCCGCCAGCTGCGCGCGACGATGAGCGCGTTCCTGCCGCAGGACCTGCTGGTCGATCCGGCCTGGGACATGATGATCGACCTGTTCATTGCGGCCGCCACCGGCGAGACGCTCTGCGTGAAGGATCTGACGCTGATGTCGGGGGGCAGTGCAGCGGGGACGATGCGGCGGATCGATCGGCTGCAACAGGCCGAGCTGCTGCGACGCCATGTCGATCCCGCGGATCACCGGCGGGTGCATGTCAGCCTGACCGATACCGGCTACAAGGCGATGGCGGCGATGCTCGACCATCTGTTCGATCGCGGCGCCGGGGATGCGGCCCCGGCGGTGGCGCCGAAATCCTTCGCGCCGGGCAAGCTGCGCGGCTGACGGGCGCGGCGTCAGCCGGCCGCGGCGGTACCGGGGAAGCGGACGACGATCGTCGTGCCGCGGTCCGCTGCGCCGAAGCCGACGGTCGCGTTCAACCGCGCAACGGCGGAGCGGACGATCGCGAGCCCAAGCCCGCTGCCCTCCGGGCTGCCCGGTGCGCCGAGACGGACGAAGCGGTCGAACGCGACCTCGCGCTGGCTGTCCGCTATGCCCGGGCCGTCGTCGATCACCGCGATCGCGGTCTCCCCGCGCGACGTCTGGAGGCTGACCGTGACCGTGCCGCCGCGGCGGTTATAGCGGATGCCGTTGTCGACGAGGTTCGACAGGATTTCGAAGATCAGCGTCCGGTGGCCGGGTACGTGGTAGGTTTCGACCGGGTCGGTCTCGAGCGTGAGGTCGATCCCGGCCTCGATCGCCTGGTTGATCTGGCGGGTGATGACCGCGGCGGCCACCTCGCGCAGGTCGACGGTTTCGAGCGGGGCGGACACCCCCGCCTCCTCTGCCCGTGCCAGCGCCAGCAACTGGGTGACGAGCCGTTCGAGCCGCGTCACGGCATCGCCGATCTCGTCGAGCGCCTCGTGCCGTTCGGCGCCCGAACCGCGCCGCGCGAGCGCCACCTGAACCTTAAGGACCGAGAGCGGCGTGCGCATCTGGTGAGACGCGTCGGCGGTGAAGCGGCGCACGCCGACCGTCGCGGTATCGAGCTGCGCGAGCAGTCGGTCGAACGCGCCGGCGAGCGGCCGCAGCTCGCGCGGCAGCGGCCCCGTGTCGAGCGGCGAGAAGTCGGGCCGCGCCCGCTTGTCGCGTGCCTCGATCGCACCGCGCAGCCGGGCCAGCGGGCGCAGGCTCCACCCCAGCGCCGGGCGAAGCAGCAGCGCGGCACCACCGACCAGGACGCACTCGCCGATGAGCAGCGCGATCATCAGACGGCGGGTCAGGGCTGACCGGTTGTCGATCGTCTCGGCGATCTGCACGATCACCGGCCGGTTGATCCGCGGCAGGTCACGACGGACCTCGGCGATGCGGATCCGCTGACCGCGATAACGCGCAAAGCGGTAGGCGGGCACATCGACCGCGAGCCCGGCGGGATCGGGTGCGGGCAGGTCGGCATAACCGGTGAGCAGGTCCCCGCCGACCGCGATGCGGTAATAGACATTGTCGCGTTCGGCGTTCTCGAGCATCCCGAACGCGGCGGCGGGAAGGTCGAGCGTGACCTCGCCGCGCTCGACCTGCACGGTCTCCGCGATCGCGCCGAGCGCGCCCCCGAGCACGCGGTCGCTGGTCCGCCGGACGACATCGGTGATCAGCGTCGCGCCCACCACGCCGATCAGAATCGCCGCCGCGAGCAGCGGACCGAGCACCGCCACCAGCAGGCGCGTCCGCAGCGCGGGGGCACGCGCCTCAGCCGGCATCGAGCATATAACCGACGCCGCGGACGGTGCGGATACCTGGTCCGTCGGGGGCAAGCTTGGTCCGCAACCGCGTGACATGGACCTCGATCGCGTTGCCGCCGACCGGCTCGTCGAACCCGAACACCTCGCCGATCAGCAGCTCGCGCGGCACGACGCGGCCCGCGCGCATCGCCAGCGCCTCGAGCACCGCGCGTTCGCGGCGGCGCAGGTCGAGGACCCGGCCAGCGATATCCGCATCGCCCGTCGAGCGGTTCATCGTCAACGTCCCCACGCTCAGCACCGGGAGCGGATCGCCGCCGCGTCGCCGCCCCAGCGCGCGGACCCGCGCCTCGAGCTCTTCGGGGTCGAACGGTTTGCGCAGATAGTCGTCGGCACCCAGATCGAGCCCGCGCACGCGGTCGTCCAGCGCATCGCGTGCGGTCAGCATCAACACGGGCACGCGCTCGCCGCGTCGCCGCAGCGTCTCGAGCACCGCGAAACCGTCGATCCCGGGCAGCCCGACATCGAGGATGACGAGCGCATAGGGCTCGCCCGCGACGATGCCGAGCGCCTCCTCGCCGGTCGCGACATGATCGACCGCATTGCCGCCCGCCCGCAGCAATGCCGCGATGCTGCGCGCGAGGGCGGCGTCGTCCTCGATCAACAGAATGCGCAAATCGGCTTACCTCGTTGATTCAAAAGGGCGTGAAAGGTTGGTGACAGCTTCGATTCGTATTCCACCGCTACTGCCTATCCGAACACAGAGACGGAAGGCGAGGAGAGGTGACGATGGCACGAATGGTTCTCACGATCGGATTGCTGGCCACGCTGACCGGGTTCGCGGCGACCGCGGTGTCGGCGCAGCGTCCGGCGGGCTATCCCCGCTCCTATGACACGCTGATCGAAAGCGCACGCGCCGAGCGGCAGGTCAGGATCTACGGCAATGCCGATCGCGCCGAGCTGCTGCCGGTGGTCGCCGCGTTTCGCAAACGCTATCCCGGCATCACCGTCCTCTACGCCGATCTCGGATCGACCGAGATGTATCGCCGCTTCGTCGCCGAGACGCGTGCGCGGCGCCTGTCTGCCGATCTGGTCTGGTCGTCGGCGATGGATCTGCAGGTCAAGCTGATCAACGACGGTTTCGCGCAAAGCTATGCCAGCCCCGAAAAGCCCGCGCTGCCCGCCGTCTCGGTCTGGAAGAACATGGGCTTCGGCGTCACCGCCGAGCCAATCGGGATCGTCTACAACAAGCGGCTGCTGCCGCCGGCGCGCGTGCCGCGGACGCATGCCGAGCTGGAGGCGCTGCTGCGGACTCAGCGTGCCGCGCTGACCGGGCGCGTGACGACCTTCGATCCGTCACGCTCGAATGTCGGCTATCTCTATCTGTCGGAGGACATGGCGATCACGCGCGACACGCGGTCGTTGCTGGAGGCGATCGCGGCGACCAAGCCGGTCCTGTCGCGGACCAGCGAGCCGATGCTGCGCGGCGTCGCCGAGGGCCGGCAGGCGATCGCCTACAACGTCATCGGCTCCTATGCGCTCGAGCGGGCGAGCACCGATCCGCGGATCGGCGTGGCGTTCCTCAAGGACTATACGATCGTCACCTCGCGGATCGCGTTCATCGCCCGCGAAGCCGCGCACCCGGCGGCCGCCAAACTGTTCCTCGACTTCCTGCTGTCGCGCGAAGGCCAGTCGCTGCTCGCCAAGCGCAGCCTCTGGCCGGTCCGCACCGACGTCCCCGCGCGCCGCCTTCCCGCTGCGCAGGCCCGACCGATCCGGGTCGGACCGCAGCTTCTCGTCACGCTCGATCATCTCAAGCGCCAGCGCTTCCTGCGCGACTGGACCGCCCTTCTTGCCAACGGAGCCTCTTCCCGATGACCCCATTTCGTACCGGCTGCGCTCTCGTCGCGCTGATCATCGCGACGCCCGCGCTCGCCCAGACCGGGGCACCGGCGCCCAGCGACGCCGACCTCGCCGCACTGGTCCGCGCGCAGGCGGCCGAGATCGCCACGCTCAAGTCCCGGCTCGACCGGCTCGAGACCAATGCGGTCGTCGCGCAGGCGGCCGCGCCCGCGGCCCCCGTCCAGCCGACCGGCGCCGCACCGCAGCCGCAGCTCGCGCAGACCGGCGAGCCCCGGCGGACCGTGCCGTTCGCACCGCAGCTCGCGCCCCCCGGCCCCGCCGACCGCAGCGTCGCGCAGGCCGTGGCGGCACGCGACAATCCATCGGGTCTGACGACCGAATGGGGTGCGGGCCTGCCGGTCTTCCACTCGGCGGACGGCGTCTATACCTTCAAGCCGCGCGGCCGGATCCTGACCGATGTGAGCTCGAGCTTCGGGTCGAAATATGACGGCCGGAACATCACGACGACGGGGATGCGCGCGCTGCGCCTCGGTCTCGAAGGTGGCGTCGGCACGCACTTCTTCTATCAGTTCGAAAGCGACTTTTCCGAAAACGAGGTCGACGTCGTCACCGCGTTCGTCGGCTGGCGCAACCGGATCACGCCCGGTCTCGATTACGACGTGCGCGCAGGCCATCTGTTCAACGACCGCAGCTTCGAAGGATCGACCGGATCGGACTCGACCCCGTTCCTCGAGCGCACGACGGTCGCCACCGCGATCATCCCGCAGCGCGGCTTCTATGGCATCGGCGTGATGCCGCGGATCTTCTGGAAGACCGGCCACGCGTCGGTCACCGTCACCGGCGACCGGATCGACGGCACGCAGACGGTCGGCGACAGCCGCACCGTGCTCGGCCGCGCGCACTGGAACCCGATCAAGTCCGACACCGGCGTGCTTCATGTCGGGCTCTGGGGGTTCGACGAATCGCTGTCGTCCGTCGCGGGTACGCTGACCCGCAACACGGTGATCGGCGGACGCTTCAACGGCGCGTTGCGCGTGTCGAGCGGACCGCTGACGGGCGGGACCGGGACGACGGGTTACGGCGTCGAGCTCGGCGGCTATCGCGGGCCCTTGTGGGTGATGGGCGAAGCCGGCCAGCGCAATGCGCGGCTCGACGGTGGACGGCCCGACTTCGTCAGCAAGGCGTGGAGCGTGTCGGGTGGTCTCTTCCTCACCGGCGACCTGCCGCCCTATAACCCGCGGCTCGGCAGCTTCGGCCAGCCCAAGGTGCTCAAACCCACCTTCGATGGCGGCGTCGGCGCGATCGAACTGACCGCGCGGTACGAGAGCCTCGATTACAGCGACCTGCTGACCGGCGGCGACGGCTGGGCCGCAACGGTCGGGGTGAACTGGTATCTCAACAGCTTCACCCGGTTCCAGGTCAACGCGATCCAGTGGAACACCGACAATCGTGCGGGCGACTATGTCGGCAACGACAGCGGCCAGACGGTCAGCGCGCGCGTCGGTGTGACGTTCTGATGCGGCGCGCCGTCTCCGGCATCTACGGGGCCGGTGCGCGGATCCCCACCCCCTTTTTCACGCCCTTTCCTAGGACGATGCGATGAACCTTGCCCTGCTTGGCTTCCTGATGGTCGCCACGTTCATGACGTTGATCATGACCAAGAAGATGACACCGCTGGTCGCGCTGATCGTGATCCCCTCGATCTTCGGCGTCTTCGCCGGCGAGGCCGCGGGTCTCGGCCCGATGATGATCGACGGGATCAAGAACCTCGCGCCGACCGGCGTGATGCTGCTGTTCGCGATCCTGTTCTTCTCGACGATGACCGACACCGGCCTGTTCGATCCGCTGGTCGGACGGCTGATCCGGATGGTGCACGGCGATCCGATGCGGATCCTGATCGGCACGGTCGTGCTGTGCGCGCTCGTCAGCCTCGATGGCGACGGCTCGACGACATACATCATCACGATCGCCGCGCTGCTGCCGCTGTACAAGCGCTACGACATGAACCGCCTGTATCTCGTCTGCCTGCTGATGACGACGAGCGGGATCATGAACCTGACGCCGTGGGGCGGGCCGACCGCGCGCGCGGCGAGCGCACTGAAGCTCGATCCCGCGACGCTGTTCCTGCCGCTCATTCCCGGCATGATCGCAGGGCTCGCCTTCCTCGTCGGGCTGGCGGTGTATTTCGGCCGCAAGGAGCGCGCGCGCATGGGCGAAGCGGGCATCACCGCGACCGACACGTTCACCGGCATGGCGGTGTCGCAATATCCCGAAGCGCGCCGGCCCAAGCTGATCTGGTTCAACGCCGCCCTCGTTGTCACGCTGCTGACGCTGCTGGTCTGGGGCATCCTGCCGCTGTCGGTGCTGATGATGCTCGCCTTCGCGATCGCGATGATCGTCAACTATCCCGGCGTCGCCGACCAGAAGGAACGCATCTCCGCGCATGCCGGCAACGTGCTGGCAGTCGTGTCGCTGATCTTCGCGGCGGGCATCTTTACCGGGATCCTCGGCGGCACCGGGATGGTCGAGGCGATGAGCAAGGCGGTGGTCGGCGTGATCCCGCCGGCGATGGGCCCCTATATGGCGCCGATCACCGCAGCGCTCAGCCTGCCCTTCACCTTCTTCATCTCGAACGACGCCTTCTATTTCGGGATGCTGCCGATCCTCGCCGAGGCGGGCGCGCATTACGGCGTCGCACCCGAGGCGATCGCGCGCGCATCGCTGATGGGCCAGCCGGTCCATCTGCTCAGCCCGCTGGTGCCGTCGACCTATCTGCTCGTCAGCCTGGTCGGGATCGATCTGGCGGATCATCAGCGGTTCACGCTGGTGCCGGCCATCCTGGTCTGCGCGGTGATGACGGTGGTGGGCATGATCGCGCTCGCCTTCCCGTTCGTCGCCTGACCCGTCCGGCCGCCCGATGATGCCCCCCGCCATCCGCCCTCTGCTTCCCGCCACCGGAGACACCGCATGACCCGTTCGCCGATCCCGCTCGTGCTGCTCCCCGCCATGGGCTGTGACGGGCGACTCTGGGCACGGCAGATCATGGATCTTGCCGCGCTCGCCGAGCCCGAGTTTCATGACCTGTCGCAGGACGACACGCTGTCGGCGATGGCCGCGCGCGTGCTCGCCAAGGCACCGCCGCGCTTCGCGGTCTCGGGGGTCAGCCTGGGGGGCTATGTCGCGATGGAGATGGTGCGGCAGGCGCCCGACCGGGTCCTGCGTGTCGCGCTGTTCGGCACGCGCGCATCGATGACGATGCGTCCACGGACGGTCGACGGCCAAGGGCTGCTCGCGACCGCCCCGCATGCCGATCCGCGGCTGACCGCGATCGTGGCGGGCCCGGTGCAGGCGATGGCGGACCGGGTCGGCAAGGCGGTCTTCGAACGCCAGCAACGCGCGCTGCTCGAACGACCCGACATCAGCGATGCGATCGCCGCGATCCACGTGCCGACGCTCGTCGCGGTGGGCGATCGCGACCGGATCTGCACGCCCGACGATGCGCGTGCGCTGGCCACGCTGATCGAGGGCGCGCGGTTCCACGAGTTGCGGGGCTGCGGCCATCTCGCCCCGCTCGAACGGCCGGGTGAGGTCACCGCGTTGCTGCGCAACTGGTTGCGCTGACGCGCGCTGCGGGCGCCCGAACAAAATGCGATCATGTTGATGCAGGTTGATAGGAATGGCGGGACATTCGTGACGCCCGACCGCGTTGATGCTCGCCGATACCGGCTAGGAGAGAGCAGACATGGCCGTCAAATTTGCAGGAACGATGAACGCGATCAATCGCGGTCTCGACGCGACGAAGCCCGCCAAGGGCGCCGACATGGTCGAGGATTGGGAAGCCGCACTCGCCGATATCGAGACACCCGGCGCCAAGGGCATTCTTCGTGACCTGGCATCGCTGCGCAAGCAGCTCGAGAAGGACGCGCCGGACGCCGACCGCGTCCATGCGCTGCTGCACCGGCTTGGTGCCGCGACGACCAAGATCGCGGAAAAAGCTGACACGTCGCAGGACAAGCTGCGTGCGCTCGGCGAGGCGCTGACCGAGGCGGGCGAAGACAGCCCCGACGAGGAAGAAGACGTCGCCGCAGCCGCAAGCCCGAAGCGCGCGCGCAAGAAGGCCTGAGTTTTGGGCGCGGGCCGGCAAATCAGCCGGCCCGCGCCTTTTTCTTATTTCGGCATCACGCCCGCAGCGGTGCCACGCGAGGTCAGCGCGTCCAGGCATAGGGGCCGACGAGCGTCCCGACGAAACCGCCCGCCAGCCGCGTGCTCAGGAACCGGACGTCGACATCTGATGCGAGCGTGCGAGGCGTTGCGCCGGTCGTGTAGCTGAAGCGCATCGTACCCCCGGTGGCGTCGATCGTCAGCGTAACCGGGCCCGTCGGATCGACCGGCGCGCTTGCGACGAGCTGCTCCTTGCCTTCCTGCGTCGTGTAGAGGGCGACGACAGGTTTCTCCGCAATCCGCGTTAGCCCGAAGAAGAGATGCGCCTTGTCGCTCTGCATCGCCGCTAGGCCGGCACGATCGCCGGTTCTCGGCGAGAATCGCAGCGTGGTCGAGATCGTCGCGTCGTGATGCTGCTGGCGCCGGCCTACAAAGGCGGGCACGCCCGCGAGATCGCCCATCGGCGCGCCCCGGCCGAGTACGAGCTCGCCCCCGGTCAGGCGATAAAACGGCGCCTTGGGGGTGCGGACACCGACCCATTGCATCGCCAGACGATCGCCGTCGAACTCGTCGACATAGGAAAACGCGCCGGCCGTCGGCACTGGCCCCGGGCGTTGCGCAGGCAGTCTGGGCGACGCTGCGACTTCGGGGACGCGCTGCCCCTTGGGCAGGATGATCGGCCAGCCATCCTTCCACGTCACGGGGAGCAGGAACGTCTCGCGACCGATATTGTAATAGTCGCCCGCATAGGGCCGGACCGCGAGGAAGGTTGCCCACCAGTCGCCCGTCTGCGTCTGGACCAGCTCGGCATGCCCCGCAGAAGTGATCGGCCGCGAGCGTGCAGGGTCGAGATCGCGCTGCGTCAGGATGGGGTTGCCGGCATAGGGCTCATAGCGGCCGCGCAAGGTCCGCGACCGGAGCACGACCTGAGAATGGTTGACGCTCGTGCCGCCCTCCGCGGCGGTCAGATAATACCAGCCATCCTTGCGGAAGATGTGCGGCCCTTCGATCCACACCGGCTTTTTCGACAGGTCGACGCCGCCATTGACGAGCTGCGTGCTCTCGCCGACCATCTGCCCCTTGCGCCAGTCATATTCCTGGATCCAGATCGCGCGGTGCCCGTCATAGCGCGGGGGTTCGGCGGGGGCGCGGTTGTTGACGATATAGGCTTTGTCTCCCTCCCAGAAGATCGAGGGGTCGATGCCCTCGAACGGCAGCCAGATCGGCGCGGACCAGGGGCCGGCCGGATTGCGCGCGGTGATGACGAAATTGCCTTTGCACTCGACGCAGGTGTTGACGATGTAGAAGACGCCGTCGTGATAGGAAATATCGGGCGCAAAGACCGCCTGCGACGTCCGCATGCCGGTAAAGTCGAGCTGATCGGGGCGGTCGATCGCGTTGCCGATCTGAGTCCAGTTCACCAGGTCGCGCGAATGGAAGACCGGCAGTCCGGGAAAATGCGCGAACGACGAATTGACGAGATAATATTCCTCGCCGACCCGCGTGACCGACGGGTCGGGGTAATAGCCCGACAGGATCGGGTTGCGATACTGGTTGCGCTGCAACGGTGCCGCGCCGGGCGACCGCCCCTCATAGCTGAATCGGCTGAACCGGGGCGAGGCGTCGGACGGCGCAGCGGCGGTCTGCGCCGGGCTGCCCTGCGCGACGCTGGTTCCGGCGAGCGCGATGAGAGCGAGGGTGAGGATGCGCATGAGGGGGAATCCTTTGTCCGGAGCGGGCGGCGTACAGACTGGTCGTCGGGTCCTTGAGCGGCTGCCGGGACGATCGCGCGATGGCGACCGTCCCGACCGTCGGTCCTAGAAGGTGCCGCGGAGGCCGATCAGGAACTGACGTCCCGGCTTATACTGCGTGAAGGTCGCATTCTCGAACTGGAAATAGGACCGCAGCGTCGCGTCGGTGAAGTTCGACACGTTGACCGTCAGCTGCGGTGCGCCCGCCAGGCCGAGGATCTTGTCGAGGTCGAACGACGACGAGAAGTCGTAGGTCGTATAGTCCGTCCCGAACAGCGCCGCCGCCGGGATACCGTTCTGCGCCGCGCCGCTATTCTGTGCGCCCTGACGCGAGGTCGTCGCGACCCGGAGCATCACGCCGTTCTTCTCATAGAAGCCGGTGATGTTGTAGGTGAAGGGCGACACGCCGAACGCCGTTGCCGGGCCATCGCTGCGCTGGTCGACGATCGTCGCATTGGCATTGAAGCCGAAGCCGGTGACGCCGATCATCCGGGTCAGGAAGTCGAGCGGCTGGACCCACTGGAATTCGAGGCCGTTGATCGTCAGCTTGTTGGGGACGTTGACCTGCGACGTGACCTGGACCTGCGCGACGCCGGGGCCGCCGCGCGACTGGATCGCGAACTGCTGGTTGGCGTTGAGCGTGTCGAAGGTGATGCCATATTGCGCCAGCGCCGCGAACGGCACGGTGTTGATCGCGGTGTTGGTGAACCCCTCGATCGACTTGCGGAATGCGTTGAAGCTGACGACGCCTTCGCGGCCGGTATAATATTCGAAACCGAGGTCGAGGTTGGTCGACATGTACGGCTTGAGCGCCGGGTTGCCGATATTCGCCTGATCCGCCGACGGCGCACCGAAGTTGACGCCGGGAAGCTGCGCCGAGGGGTCCGGACGCGTCATCGTACGCGAGCCGGCGACGCGCACCACCGCCTGGTCGCCAAGGTCATAGGCGAAGGTCGCGGCGGGCAGCCATTTCGAATAGACGTTGCGCGTCGACACCTCGCTGACGATATTCACGTAGCGGCTGCCGTCGGGCAAGCTCGCGCCCGTGCTGGTCGTGTTGCGCGGATCCGGCAGCGAGACGCGACCCGTGATCGTCTGGATCGTGTTGACGTAGCGCACACCGACATTGAACCGCAGCGTGTTGTCGCCGATCTGCTGCGCGCCGTTGAGTGTGGCGAAGGCGGATTTTACGACCTCGCGGATCGCACCGCCGCTGGCGCCGGTGTTGGCCGCACCCGTCTCGGGCGCCGCGTCGTGGAAGCTGTCATAGTTGGTGGCGGCGGCGAAGGCCGGCCAGTCGACCGTGACGAACCCCGCCGGGCCGGGCTTCAGATAGCCGGGCACCGCCGCATTGGGGACGAGCGAGCCGCCATAGCTGACCGGCCCCGCCAGGCCGGTGGTCGCGCCCGTGCCATAGCCGGGATAGCTGGGATAGCCCGCCGGCGCGGCGCCGGGGGCGTCGAGGCCTGCGCAGGGCGGCTGGGTGTTGGGCGATGCGACGAACACGTTGGGATTGTTCCCGCAGACCGCATTCTGCCACGCCTGGCTGTTGTCGAACCCGCGGATCCGCCGCGACACGTCGTCGAATGCGCCGCCGATCTTGAGGTTGAGCGCCTTGCCGCCCCAGGTCAGATCGCCGCGCGCGCCCTTGCTCTTGTTGAGACGCCGCTCGTCCTGGATGCCGACCCGGCTGCCCGCGTTCCAGCCGAAATTCGCGGGATCGTTGAGGTCGAGCCCGCTCTGGATCGTCGGGATTCCGCCGGTGTTGCTGTAGGTGACCGTATTGCCGACGCCGAGCGGGGTGGTGAGGCCCACGGTCGGGCTCTCGCGGTGGAAGGTCGACCGCGCATAATTGCCCTGCAGCGAGGCCTTGAGCGTCGGCGAGATCTCCCATTCGCCGCCCGGGTTGATGCTGACCAGCTTGGTCGTCTCGGTATAGGGGCGGAATTCGTTGAAGAACTGCGCGTTTGCAAACGTCCCGCCGGTCACCACGCACCCGATCGTGCAATCGGGATTGTCGAAGGTCAGGTTGGTCGGGATGATCGCGCCGTTGCGGACGATCCAGGCCATGTTCTCACGCGTGAGCTCGTTCTTTTTGTAGCCGTACAGACCGTCGATGTAGAAATGCAGCGCATCGGTCGGCTGCCATTCGGTGCTGACGATCGCGTTGATCCGGTCGCGCGGGCCGCGGATGCTGGTCGTGCGACCGAGCCGCGGGAGCAGCGCATTGTCGATCTGCTGGATCGTCGCGCCCGGGTTGTTCGCGAGCAGAAACGCCCGGTCGATCGGCGTCCCCGCGACCAGCCCGGCACCGGCACCCGCAGGCACCACCGCCGGAATCGTCCAGTTGCCGCCGCCGGTCGTGTTGCAGCCCGACGTGGCGCCGCACTGCGCCGCGGTCAGCGCCGGATTGGTATAGCCAATCGTCTCGAACCCGCGGGTATCGGTGAACAGCCTTTGTGCCGACACGCCGGCCAGGATTCCGAACGTGTCAGTCCGCCAGCTGCCGATCAGCGCGCCGCGCGCGCCGATCCGGTCCTCGGGCGACTGGCGCGTGCCCTGGACGTTATAGTTCAGGAATCCGGTCGCGCGGTCGAGCGGACGTGCCGAGCGCAGATCGATATTGCCCGCTGCGCCGCCCTCGAGCAGGTCGGCCGTATAGCTCTTGTTGACGGTCAGCTTGGTGAACAATTCGGTCGGGAAGAAGCTCAGGTCGACCGAGCGGTCCGTGCCCTGCGCATCGGTCGCACCCGACGACGCGACCGCGATCGTCGCGCCGTTGAGCGTGACGTTGGTAAAGTTCGATCCGAGCCCGCGGATCGCGACATTGGTCCCCTCACCCGTCACGTCGCGCGTGATCGTGATGCCGGGAATGCGGTTGAAGGATTCGGCAATGTTGGTGTCGGGAAACTTGCCGATATCCTCGGCAAAGATCGAATCGGTGAAGCCGGTCGACGCGCGCTTGGCGTCGGTCGACTTGGCGAGGCTGGACCGGTAGCCGGTCACGACGATGTCCTCGCTGGGCGTGCCCTGCGTATCCTCGGTCTGCGGCGCGGGCGGCGTTGCCGGGGCGGGATCCTGACCATTTTCGGGCACCTGCTCCTGCGGCGGCGGCACCGTCTGCGCCAGCGCGATCGACGGCGCCAACACGGTTAGGGTGGTAGCGCACAACAAGGCTGCACGCGTCAGACGCGGCTGTCGAAATGCCTTCATGATCAGGGTCCTCTCTGTGGGGTCGTCGCCGTTCGTCGCGGCATACGAAGTCGGTACTGGGGCGCGGAAAGCGGGTCCCGGTTTGGCTAAAACATGGTGCTGTTTGCGTATTTGATCAGCCGGTAGGCGCGGAGGGCTACCCGAGCTGACTTAGGGGAAGCGCCGTAGCGGCACGCCTGCCTGGGGCATCCGCCGGCCGATCTGGCGGCCGCGACATTGGCCGGACACTTTCATGGTCACTCATCCTATCCCTCATGAAACCGTCTGACACAGTCTAATGTTACCGGTATCTCGCCATGATTGGTTAGCGAGTCAAGCCGGTTTTGGTTTGGCCAATCCTTTAAGATCTCCCCAGAGACCGCGAGCACGTCGGATAGGGGCGGTCCGTGGTGCATTTTGTCCTCAAAGGTTGCCCGCTGCCGCCGGTAAGGGAAGGCCGTAGGCACGCTGCCGCTATTCCAGATTGACGCAGTGCAGCATAAAACCTACCAGCGCGCGCTCCCGAAATGCTAAGCCCGACCAGGCGCGGCCTTGCCCAGCGCCGGAGGCGCCGCTTTACCATGACCACGACCTTCGCCGACCTCGCTCTGGCGCCCTTCCTGCTCGAGGCCCTCGCCGAACAGGGCTATGCCCATCCGACCCCGATCCAGGCGCAGTCGATCCCGCAGCTGCTGCAGGGCCGCGACATGCTCGGCATGGCGCAGACCGGCACGGGCAAGACCGCCGCGTTCGCGCTGCCGCTGCTCCACCGGCTCGCTGCCGATCCCCGCCCTGCCCCCAAGGGCGGCGCGCGCATCCTCGTCCTCGCGCCGACGCGCGAGCTCGTGTCGCAGATCGCTGCCGGATTCGAGAGCTTCGGCCGCCATCTGAAGCCGAGCGTGATGACGATCTTCGGCGGCGTCAGCCAGTTTCACCAGGTCAAGGCGCTCGAGGCGGGCGTCGACATCATCGTCGCGGCGCCGGGCCGTCTGCTCGATCTGGTCGAACAGGGGCTTTGCGACCTGTCGGCGCTTGAGGCGCTGGTGCTCGACGAGGCCGACCAGATGCTCGACATGGGCTTTGCCAAGCCGATCGAGCGGATCGTCGCGACCCTGCCCGCGGACCGGCACACATTGCTCTTCTCGGCGACGATGCCAAAGTCGATCGCGACGCTGGCTGACAGCCTGTTGCGCGATCCGGCGAAGGTCGAGATCGCCCCGCCCTCAACCACGGTCGACCGGATCGAGCAATCGGTGATGTTCCTCGATGCCGCGAACAAGAAGGATGCGCTGCTCGCGCTGCTGCGCACGCCGGACATCGGTCAGGCGGTCGTGTTCACGCTCCAGAAGAACATCGCCAACGACGTCTGTGCGTTCATCGGCGAAGCGGGGATCACCGCCGAGGCGCTGCACGGCAACAAGTCGCAGGGTCAGCGCGAGCGTGCGCTCGACGCGTTCCGTGCCGGCACCGTCCAGGTGCTCGTCGCGACCGACATTGCGGCGCGCGGGATCGATGTCGACACGGTGACGCACGTCTTCAACCACGACCTGCCGAGCCTGCCCGAAAGCTATGTCCACCGGATCGGCCGGACCGGGCGTGCGGGCCGCAGCGGCTTCGCGGTCACGCTGTGCGATGCCGAGCAGCGCGCATGGCTGCACGACGTCGAGCGCGAGATCGGGCGCACGCTGACCGTGCATGACGATCACGAATGGCATTGCGAAGTCGCGCGTCACTCGACCAAGCGTGCGCCGGTGCTGGGCGGTGGCCCGGTCAAGCAGGTGAAGGCGCCCAAGCCGCCGCGTGAGCGCAAGGTGTGGACCGAAGAAGAAAAGCTCGCCGCGCGTATGGCCGCCCAGGCCGCCTAACCGCGGGGCACCGTGTCGACCCCGTCGTGACGGCGGGGGCGACGCATGGTCATTCCTCGGTTTGCGGCTTAGGCTGCCGCGATGGCCATGATCCTTCGACACGCCCGCACGCCGATGATCCTGGTGGCGATGCTGACGACGGCGCCCAGTGCCCCACCGACCGAGCGGGCACGGTGGGAGGCCCAGGCGGGACGCGTGACGATCACCCGCGACGATTGGGGGATCCCGCATGTCCGCGGCCGGTCCGACGCGGATGCGGTGTTCGGGCTGATCTACGCACAGGCCGAGGATGACTTTGCGCGGATCGAGGCGAATTACCTGACCGCGCTCGGCCGGAGCGCGGAGGCGGACGGCGAGGACGCGGTCTGGGCCGATTTGCGGCAGCGGCTGTTCGTCGACCCAGCTGAACTCCAGCGCGACTATGCGGCGAGCCCGGCGTGGCTGCGGACGCTGATGCAGGCTTGGGCGGACGGACTGAACCATTATCTGGCGACCCATCCGCAGGTGAAGCCAAAGGTCCTGACCCGGTTCGAGCCGTGGATGGCGCTGAGCTTTACCGAGGGCAGCATCGGCGGCGATATCGAGCGGATATCGCTAAGCGACCTCAAGACCTTCTACGGTACGCCGACGCCGCCAAGCCCCGAAGAGCTGGGCATGGTGCCGCGCGAACCGTCGGGGTCGAACGGCATCGCGATCGCGCCGCGCCTGACCGCGAACGGCCATGCGCTGCTGCTGATCAACCCGCACACCAGCTTCTATTTCCGCTCGGAAGCGCAGATGACGAGCGATCAGGGGCTCAACGCCTATGGCGCGAGCACCTGGGGCCAGTTCTTCATCTATCAGGGCTTCAACCCGAGTGCGGGCTGGATGCACACGTCATCGACGGTCGACAATGTCGATGACTTTGCCGAACGCGTCGTCCGCGGCGACACGGGCTACCGCTATCGCTACGGCAAGGCGCTGCGGCCGGTCACCACGAGGGTCGTCACTTTACGCGTCCGCAACGCCGACGGGACGTCGGGCACGCGCCGTTTCACGACCTATCGCACGCATCACGGCCCGATCGTCGCGAGCAAGGCGGGACGCTGGATCGCGACCGCGCTGATGTGGAAGCCCGTGCCTGCGCTCGAGCAAAGCTATCTGCGGACCAAGGCGACCGACCTGGCAGGCTATATGGCGGTTGCGCAGCGCAAGGCGAATGCGTCAAACGACACGCTGTTCGCCGACGCCAAGGGGGAGATCGCGTTCCTGATGCCGCAGTTCATGCCGGTCAGAAGTGATCAGTTCGACTATACCCGGCCCGTCGACGGGAGCGACCCGGCGACCGACTGGCGCGGGCTGCACGGGCTCGCCACGCTGCCGAGCGTCGCGGACCCGCGCACCGGCTGGGTGCACAACACCAATGACTGGCCCTGGAGCGCGGCCGGACCTGATAGTCCGCGCGCAGCGGATTATCCCCGCTACATGGATCAGGTCGGCGGCAATGCGCGCGGCATCCATGCGGATCTGCTGCTGACCGGGAAACGCGGCTGGACCGCGGAGACGCTGCGTGCCGCCGCCTATGATTCCTACCTCCCCGCCTTCGCACGGCTTCTCCCCGGCCTGGTCGACGCCTGGCGGGCGCTGCCGGCCAGCGATCCGCGGCGGGCGAAACTCGCGGCGCCGATCGCACTGCTCGATCGCTGGGATCACCGCTGGGGCTATGACTCGGTGGCTACCAGCCTTGCGGTGTTCTGGGGCGATCAGCTGTGGCGCGAGGTCGGCGGGTTCGCACAGGCCGAGCGGATGAACGTGCCCGATTACATCGCGACGCGCGTCACGCCGGAGGCCAAGCTGGCCGCGCTGTCGGCCGCGGTCGATCAGCTGGCCCGCGACTTTGGCGACTGGCGGACGCCGTGGCAGGCGATCAACCGCTTCCAGCGGCTCGACGAAGCGATCCAGCCGCATTTCGACGATGCGCGCGCGTCGACGCCCATCCCCTTCACCTCCGCGCAATGGGGCAGCCTCGCATCGTTCGGCGCCAAGCGCTGGCCGGCGACGAAGCGCTATTACGGGACCAGCGGCAACAGCTTCGTCGCGGTCGTCGAATTCGGACCGCGCGTGAAGGCGACGGCGGTAATGGTCGGCGGCCAGAGCGGCGATATCACGTCCCCGCACTTCGCCGACCAGACCGCGCGCTACGCCGGCGGCACGCTGCGTCCGGTCTATTTCCACCCCGACGAGCTAAAGGGGCATGTCGCGCGGCGATATCGTCCCGGCGGCTAAGTCTTTCGAATGGCGACGGTGCGCGCCAGTTCGTCGCGCGCCAGCAGGATCTTGCGGCGTACATCGATCAGCAGCGACCGCTGCTCGCCAAGAAAATCATCGACGATCCGCAGCGCCTCCGGGCTCACCTGCCCGCCGATGAATGCGTCGATCCAGGCGGGCAGGAAGAAGATGCGGCGGTTCTGCCGGATCCACAGCAGGCGATCGAGCGCGGGGCGCAGGAACCCCATCGTCAGCGCCGCCTGCCCGTCCGCATTGAACGCGCTGAGGCTTTCGCTCGCCCATGCTTCGTTGAGCGCGGCATCGTCGAAATAGCGCTTGAAATAGGCGGTCTTCACCGCGGCCCGCGGGGATGCCGCCTCTGCGACGAAGGCATCCTTGGCGGCTTCGGTCGAGGTATCGCGCGTGCGCTCGGCGGTGAAGCGCGTGCCCGCGTCGGGTGCGTCGATCGTGATCAGCCGCCGGACGATCGCCCAGCGTGTCGGTTGGCGGATAAGCTCGCCGGCCAGTCGTGCGCGGCCGTCGAGCAGGGCGCGGAGGCGGTCGAGCGCGAGCGGCGTCCGTGCGGTCGCGATCAGACGGTCGAGCGCGTCCTTGCGCAGTCCATAGCCGATCGCCGCATCGTCGATCCGCGCGAGCAGCGCTGTCTCCCAGCCCGCCCGAAGACCCGCGCCGCGTGTCTCGGTGAGATAGACGTCGAGCGCCGCTGCGCCGCGCGACAGGATCGCGCGCGATATCTGTTCGTCGCGCTCGGCGGGAAGCTCGCGCAACAGCACCGCAAGATAGCGTTCGGGCGGCAGCCGGCGGTCGCGGACCACATCCCAGAGCGCGCTCCACAGCATCGCGCGCAAGAGGCTGTCCGTCACGCTGCCAACGTGTGCGGCGATCCACGCGACGGTCCGGTCGTCGGGCATGAACAGGCCGTAACCCTGGTCGTCGTCATTCGCCCAGACATAGTCGGGCGCGGGCAGTCCGGCGGCCTTGTCGACGGTCGCGACCGCCCCTTCGAAGCGTGCGTCGAGCACGACGTCGTTGCGGTCGTGATAGCCGAGGCGGACGCGCACCTTCATCGGCCAGGCGCCACCCGGATCACCCGGCAACCTGCTCTCCGGTCGCTGTTTCAGCACCAGCGCGCCGATCCGCCCCTGCGCGAGCGTCAGCGCGGTCTCGATCCGCGGCAGCCCCGCGCGCAGGACATAGTTGCGACCGAACGCGCCCAGATCGATACCCGACGCCTCACCCACCGCACCGAGCAGGTCCTGCCAGGTCGCATTGGCATAGCGATGCCGGGTAAGGAACAGGTTCAGGCCGTGCCGGAACCCGTCCTCGCCGACGAAGAACGCCAGCTGCTTGATGACCGCCGGCGCCTTGTTGTAGACGATCGGTCCGTAATTGCTCTTGGCGGCGTCGAGATTGTCGAGCGATTGCCAGAGCGGTGCCGTGCCACTGGTCGCGTCGGCGCGATAGGCGGGCGTCTTGATCGACAGCAGGAACGTCGTCCAGGCGTTGCTGTCCGGCTGCAGGTCCGCCTGGATCCGCGCGGCCATGAAGGTCGAGAACCCTTCCTTCAGCCACAGATCGTCGAACCAGCGCATCGTGACGAGGTCACCGAACCACTGGTGGCTGATCTCGTGATAGATGGTCTGGTCGCGCGCCAGCTGCTGCGGCAGCGTCGGCGGCTCGCGGAAGACGAAGCGGTCCTCGTTGTAGAAGACCGCGCCGACATGCTCCATGCCGCCGAAGGGAAAGGCCGGCGCGAGCACCAGATCGAGCTTGGCGAAGGGAAAGGCGATGCCGAACCAGTCGGCGAGCCAGCGTACCGCCGCGCGGTTGGTCGCAAGTTGTGTTTCGGCATCGACCTCGGCGGCGCGCGAATGGCGGGCGTAGAGCGTGATCGGCTGCCCCCCGGCGGGGGCCGATGTCGTGCCGACCCAGGGCCCGGCGGCAAAGGCGGCGAGATAGGTGGAGATCGGCACGGTCTCCGCGAACCGCCAGCGGGTCGCGGCGCCTTGCGGCACCTTTGCCGCGACCGGTCCGTTGGCGATCACCGTCCAGCCCTCGGGCGCGACGACGTCCCAGAGGATGCGGGCCTTGAGGTCGGGCTGATCGAAGCACGGAAACAGCAGATTGGCGTCAGACGGCACCAGCAATGTGTAGAGATAGGTCCGCCCGTCGGCCGGGTCCTTGAAGCGGATGATCGCGGCGCCTGCGCTGGCGATCGGGGTCTCGAAGCGCGCCGACACGCTGTTGGCTCCGGTCTTCAGCACGCGCGCTGGCAGCACGAGATGGCCATCGCGTCGCGCAGTGGCCGGGATCGCCACACCGTTCGCCTCCAGCCCGGTGAGCATCGTTCCGCGGAAATCGAGGACGAGGTCGCCGCTGTCCCTGACCCGGTCGAACCGGATCACGACCGACCCGACCGCGCGGTCCGCGGCGGTGACGTCGAGCGAGATGGCGTAGCTGACCCGCGCGATCTGTGCCGCGCGCCGCTGCGCCAGGGCGAGCGATATCCCCGGTCCGGTCAGCGGATCGGCGGCGACGGCCGCTTGCGCCATGCCCGGCCAGCCGATCGTCGGGAGTGCGAGCGCGCCCTTCAACAGGGCGCGGCGGTCCGCTTCGCGCGGCGTATCAGGATGCACCGTCGCGCCCCTTATTGCCGGTGCGCGGCGATGTAGCGACCGACCTGTTCGTCGAGCACGTCGAGCGGTAGTGCCCCCTGGTCGAGCACGGCCTCGTGGAAATCGCGAATGTCGAAGCGCGACCCCAGTTCGCGTTCGGCGCGCGCACGCAGTTCGGCGATCTTGAGCTGGCCGACCATGTAGCTGGTCGCCTGCCCCGGCCAGTTGAAATACCGGTCCACCTCGCGCGCGATATCCTTGTCGGAAACCGAGCTGTTCGCCTTGAAATAGGCGATCGCCTGGTCGCGGTTCCAGCGCTTTGCATGGATGCCCGTGTCGAGCACCAGCCGGATCGCGCGCCACACCTGGAGCGACAGCATGCCGAACCGCGCATAGGGATCCTTATAGACCCCCATCTCGTTCGCGAGCCGCTCCGAATACAGCCCCCAGCCCTCGATATAGGCGCCATAGCCGCCGAACTTGCGGAACTTGGGGATGCCGGTCAGCTCCTGCTGGCGCGCGATCTGGAAATGATGGCCCGGCGCGCCCTCATGCGCGGCGATCCCAGCGACCTGGACCTTCTGCGTCTGGTTCATGTCGACCAGGTTGACGTAATAGATGCCGGGCCGCGATCCGTCCGCCGACGGCGGGTTGTAGAAGGCGGTGGACGCCGTGCCCTCCCGCCATTTCTCGACCGCGCGCACCTCGAGCGGCGCCTTGGGCAGGGTCCGGAAATAGCGGGGGGCCGCCGCCATCACCGACGCGATCACGGCGCGCGCGTCGCCGAGATACTGTTCGCGCCCCGCACTGGTGTTGGGATATTTGAACTGGGGATCGGTGCGGATCTTGTCGAAGAACTGTTCGAGCGTGCCGGTGAACCCGACCTCGCGCTTGATCGCCTCCATCTCCTGCCGGATCGCGGCGACCTGTTTCAGGCCCAGATCGTGGATCTGGTCGGCGGTCAGCGCGGTCGTGGTCGAGGTCTTCAGCCGGTCGGCATAATAGGCCGCGCCATCGGGCAGATTCCAGGCCCCGAAATTGCCCTTCGATTGCGGCTCGATGGCGTCCAGCGTCGCGAACAGCCGGTCATAGCCGGCACGGAACGGCCCCGTCAGCGCCGCGCGCGCCTCCTCCAACAAAGCCGCCTTGGTCGCCGCGGGCACTGCCAACGCGGTCACCTTCTTGCGGAAATCGGCCATGACCGTCGAATCCGCGCCAGCGTCGAACGGGGCACCGACCAGCACGGCGCGTGCATCGGCGCGGGCGGGCGCGAAGTTGACTTTGTTGGGGATAATCCCGGCCGCCGCCTGCTCGCGCATCGTCGTGCTGACCTCGCGCATGACGCGCTCGGTATCGCGCAGCCGTGCGATATAGGCCTGCGCGTCGGCGAGCGTATCGACCTTGTGGTTGTTGATCAGCAACACGGGGATGTCGCCCGCGGGACTGCCGTTGGTCGTGACGGGGAAGCGCAGCTTGCGGAAGCGCAACGATTGCCGCCCGCGGTCGACCTCATATTCGAACAGCCGGTAACTGACCCGCGCGCTCTTGCCCAGATCGTCGGGGCGGAACCGCGACCGCATGGCCTTCAGCTGCCGCTCCGACAGGGCCTGCGCGCGAACCGCGGCGGCGTCGGTATAATCGTCGAGCCGGTCATAATGCGTCTTCAGCCCGAGCTGGGTCAGCGATTCCGGGCTGAGATCAAGCTGTTCGTCATAGGCCTTGTCAAGAAATGCGAGCAGTGCCGCATCCTGTGCCGCGACGCGCTGCGTCTCCACCGGCACCGGGGCGGCGGCAAGGACGATCGGCACGTTGGGCAGCAGCAATAGGGCAAAGGCAAGACGCATTACATTCTCCTGTCGAATGCGTGCTTGTCGCGCGCGGATCCCGTCAGCGCAATCACGGACCGCCAATTCCGTCTCCGCTCCGTCGTCAGGCGCGAAAACGCCGATCGCGCGTTCGTGCCAGGATGAAAGACCTTCCTACTCTGTTGCGCGAGCGGGCCAGCTCCGGCGCCAAGGCCCGGATCGTCGGGCAGGTGCGTGCGCTGTTCAACGACCAGGCGCGCGGCGAGGCACCGGTCCAGCGCAGCGCGGCGGCGATGTTCGCGCCCGATGCGGTGATCGGCACAGTGCATGGCGACGTGGTCAGCATGATGGTCGGCGGCGTCGCGGCACTGCTGCTGCAGATGCTGCACCCGGCGGTTCTGGCGGGCGTCTGGGATCATTCGAACTTCCGCACAGACATGCTCGGCAGGTTGCGGCGCACCGCGCGGTTCATCGCGGTCACGACCTATGGCGAGCGCACCGATGCGGAGGCGGTGATCGCGCGTGTCCGCGCGGTGCACGCGCACATCGCCGGGACGCTCCCTAACGGCACGCCCTACCGCGCGGACGATCCCGCACTGCTCGCCTGGGTCCATGTCTCGGCGGCCTGGTGCTTTCTCGCCGCGTGGCAGCGTTTCGGCGACCACCGGCTCGGCATGGCCGAGCAGGACGCCTATTATGCAGCGTTCGCCGAGGTCGGCGAACTGCTTGGCGCCGCATCGCTGCCGCGGGATCGGGCGGGAACGGACCGTTATCTGCAGACCATGCGCCCGCAGCTCGTCGCGGATGCCCGGACGCGCGAGGTTGCCCGGTTCGTGCTCGAGCAGACACCCGCGAACCCGCTCGCCCTGCCCGTCCAGCGTATGGTGATGCAGGCCGCGGTCGATCTGCTACCCGAATGGGCGCGGCGAATGCATGGGCTGGCGGGGTCGCCGGCCTTGATGCGGCCCGTCGTCACGTCGGGCACACGCAACCTGGCGAAAACATTGCGCTGGGCGTTTGTCGACCAATAGCCGATCCCCGGCCGTCGCGATTAAACTACCATACGGTATGTTAATCTGGTTGACAGGTTTCCGCGGCGCTTTATATACCAGCCGGTAGACAAACAGTCCCGGCCGATGGTCGGGCAAGTTGTCGTCCGTCAATCGTCTTCCGGCCAGCGAAGTTGCCGACACTGTCCTAGTCGAACGCCAAGAATTCCGCAGTTTTCAGACCGGTCACGGCGTAATGCCGGCGACCGGATATCGTCCACGCTCGTCATCTGGACTGTCGATGCCGCGCGCACCGACGATCGGTGACGCATGTCCATTACAACGGGGGGCAATCCCATGGCATATCCCAGATTCACGTGCACGTCAGCCGATCGATCACGGAGCGACGCGGCATGACCGTGTTTTCCCCGATCAAAACGGCCGACGCCGCGCCAGTGGAGGCCCCTGCCCCCCGACGCAGACCCATTTGGCAGCGCGGCGCGATGCTGCTCGTGCCGGTCGCGCTGGTGGGCGCGATCGGCGTCCGGCTGCTCGATCAGCCTGATGCGGCGATGGCGGCGCCCCCGCCCGCCTCGGTGACGGTCGCGTCGCCGCTGGTGCGACAGGTCAGCGAATGGGACGATTATGTCGGCCGGTTCGCGCCGAGCCGCAGCGTCGAGATCCGGCCGCGTGTCGCGGGCGAAGTCACCGGCGTCCACTTCCATGACGGCGATATCGTCCGCAAGGGACAGCTGCTCTTCACGATCGACTCGCGCCCGTTCGCCGCCGCGCTGGCCGAGGCGCACGCCAACGTCGCGAGCGCCAGGAGCGCCTTGTCGCTCGCGCGGACCGACCTCGGCCGCGCGCAGCGGCTGGTCGCCGACGAGGCCGTCTCGGCGGGTGAGGTCGACGCGCTGCGTGGCAAGCTCGAAGCCGCCAGCGCCGCACTCGCCGCCGCGCAGGCGCGCGAACGTGCCCGCGCACTCGACGTCGGCTTCACGCAGGTTCGCGCGCCGATCGGCGGGCGCATCTCCGATCGCCGCGTCGATGCCGGCAACCAGGTCGCGGGCGGCGAAGGCACCGGCGGCACCGTGCTGACGACGATCAACGCGCTCGATCCGATCTACTTCAATTTCGACGGGTCGGAGGCGCTCTACCTCAAGACGCAGCGCGCACGGCAGCCCGGCGCGACCCCGGCGGCGGTCGAGATCCAGTTGCAGGACGAGACGGAGCATCGCTGGAAGGGCAAGCTCGACTTCACCGACAACGGTCTCGACCAGCGCTCGGGCACGATCCGCGGCCGCGCGGTGCTCGCGAACCCGGGCTATTTCCTGACGCCGGGAATGTTCGGCAACATGCGCCTTGCGAGTGCGGGCACGCGGCAGGCTCTGCTGGTGCCGGACGATGCGGTGCAGACCGATCAGGCGCGGAAAGTGCTGCTGACGATCGATGCGAAGAACGTCGTGAGCCAGAAACCGGTCGAATTGGGGCCTGTGGTCGATGGCCTCAGGATCGTCCGCTCGGGGATCGGGCCGAACGACCGGATCATCATCCAGGGGACGCAGATGGCCATGCCTGGCGCGACCGTCGCACCGAAGCCGGGCCGGATCGCGGTCGCGACCGGGGCGGCAGCGCCGGCTTCGGTCCAGCCCATCTCGGGTGAGGCCACGCTCTCCCAATAAAGTCCGTCATCCTGACGAAAGTCAGGATCCAGAGTTCGAAACGTCACGCTGTTGGCTCTGGATCCTGATTGTCATCAGGATGACGGAGCGATCGAGCGCGCCCCTCTACCGAGGAAATTCCCATGCGCTTCTCGCGCTTCTTCATCACCCGGCCGATCTTTGCGGGCGTGATCGCGGTGATCATCACGATCGTCGGCGCGATCGCCTATATGGCGCTGCCGGTGTCGCAATATCCCGACATCGTCCCCCCGACCGTCACCGTCAGCGCGACCTATCCGGGCGCGTCGGCCGAGACGGTCGCCGAAACCGTCGCCGCGCCGATCGAGCAGGAGATCAACGGCGTCGACAACATGCTCTACCAGTCGTCGCAATCGACCGGCGACGGCAAGGTGACGATCACCGTCACCTTCAAGATCGGCACCGACCTCGATGCCGCGCAGGTGCTCGTCCAGAACCGCGTCGCGGTCGCGGTCCCGCGCCTGCCCGAGGACGTGCAAAGGCTTGGCGTCGTCACGCGGAAGACGTCGCCCGACTTTCTGATGGTCGTGAACCTCATCTCGCCCGACAACTCGCTCGATCGCGGCTACATCTCCAACTACGCGCTGACCCAGGTCCGCGATCGCCTCAGCCGCATCGACGGCGTCGGCGACGTGCAGCTGTTCGGCGCGCGCGATTATTCGATGCGCGTCTGGATCGACCCCGGACGCGCGGCCGCGCTCGACCTCACCGCAGGCGAGATCGTCGCAGCGCTCCGCGCACAGAACGTTCAGGTCGCCGCCGGCACGCTCGGCCAGCCGCCCTACGACAAGGGCAACAGCGCGTTCCAGCTCAACGTCGAGACGCAAGGGCGCCTGACCGACCCCAAGCAGTTCGCCGACGTCGTCATCCGCACCGATGCGCAGGGCCGCCAGGTCCGCGTCTCGGACGTCGCCCGCGTCGAGCTCGGCGCGCAGGATTACGGCGCCAACACCTATCTCAGCGGCAAGCCCACCGTCATCGCCGCGGTCTTCCAGCGTCCCGGCTCGAACGCGCTCGGGGCCGCACAGGCCGTCACCGCCGAGATGGAAAGCATGTCGAAGCGCTTTCCCAAGGGCCTGGAATACAAGGTCATCTACAACCCGACCGAATTCATCGCGCAGTCGATCGACGCGGTGAAGCATACCTTGTTTGAAGCCATGATCCTCGTGGTACTGGTGATCCTCGTCTTCCTGCAGAAATGGCGTGCGGCGATCATCCCGATCGTGGCGATCCCGGTCTCGCTGATCGGCACCTTCGCGGTGCTCGCGGCGTTCGGCTACAGCCTCAACAACCTGTCGCTGTTCGGCCTCGTCCTCGCGATCGGGATCGTCGTCGACGACGCGATCGTCGTGGTGGAGAATGTCGAGCGCAACCTCGAACACGGGCTCTCGCCGCTGGAGGCCGCGCGCACGTCGATGGACGAGGTATCGGGTGCGCTTGTTGCGATCGTGCTCGTGCTGTGCGCGGTGTTCATCCCGACGGTGTTCCTCACCGGGCTGTCCGGCGCGTTCTACCGCCAGTTCGCGGTCACGATCTCGACCGCGACGATCATCTCGCTGCTCATCTCGCTGACGCTGTCGCCGGCGCTCGCCGCGATGCTCCTCAAGCCCAACGCCCCTGCCGGCTCGGGCAACCGCCTGACCCGCACGGTGCGCCGCGCGGGCGACGCGTTCAACCGCGGGTTCGAACGGATGAGCGAAAGCTATGCCCACCTCACCGCGCGCCTCGTCGCCGCGCCGAAGCGGATGATGGTCGCCTATGCCGCGCTGATCGCGGTCACGGTCGGTGTCTTCATGGTCACCCCGTCGGGCTTCGTCCCCGCGCAGGACCAAGGCTATTTCCTGACCGTCATTCAGCTTCCGCCCGGCTCGTCGGTCGAGCGCACCGATGCGGTGATGCAGAAGGTCGCCAAACGCATCCTGCCGCTTGCCGGCGTCAAGGGCGCGGTCATGCTCGCAGGGTTTGACGGCCCGTCGCAGACCCTCGCCCCGAACTCGGCTGCCGCCTATATCCCGCTCAAGAGCTTTGCCGAGCGCAAGAAGCTCGGCGTCACGCTCGCCAGCATCATGGCGGAATCGCAGAAGGCGACCAGCGACATCACCGAAGCGCGGCTGCTGATCGTCCCGCCGCCGCTGATCCAGGGCATCGGCTCGGCCGGCGGCTATCGCCTGATGGTTCAGGACCAGGGCGGTCACGGCTATGGCGACCTCGGCAAGACGAGCTACGACCTGATCGGCAAGGCGAACCAGACCAAGGGCCTGGCGCAAGTCTACACCTTCTTCGACACCGCCACGCCGCGCATCTTCGCCGATGTCGACCGCGCCAAGGCCAACCTCCTCGGCGTCCCCCCGGAGCGCGTGTTCGAGGCGTTGCAGGTCTATCTCGGCTCGGCGTTCGTCAACGACTTCAACCTGCTGGGGCGCACCTACCGCGTCACCGCCCAGGCCGACGCACCGTTCCGCAACACCACCGCGGACATCGCCAACCTCAAGACGCGCTCCAATTCGGGCCAGATGGTCCCGGTCGGCTCGGTCTCGACGTTCCGCGACAAGACCGGCCCGTACCGCGTGGTGCGCTACAACCTCTTCCCCGCGGTCGAGGTCGATGGCGACACCGCCAAGGGCTATTCCTCGGGCCAGTCGCTGGTGGCGATGGAGAAGCTCGCCGATGCGTCGCTGCCCGCGGGCTATGCGCATGAATGGACCGGCATCGCCTACCAGCAAAAGGCGGCCGGCAGCACCGCTGCCCTCGTCTTCGGAATGGCCGTGCTGTTCGTCTTCCTTGTCCTCGCCGCGCAATATGAGAGCCTGACGCTACCGCTCGCGATCATCCTGATCGTGCCGATGTGTTTGCTCGCCGCGATGACCGGGGTGAATTTGCGGGGGATGGACAACAACGTCCTCACGCAGATCGGGCTGGTCGTGCTCATCGCCTTGGCCGCGAAAAACGCGATCCTCGTGGTCGAGTTCGCCAAGCAGGCCGAGGAGCAGGACGGGCTGTCGCCGGTCGAAGCGGCGGTGCGCGCGGCGAAGGACCGGTTGCGGCCGATCCTGATGACGAGCTTCGCGTTCATCCTCGGCGCGGTGCCGCTGGTGATCGCCGACGGGGCCGGCGCCGAACTGCGCCAGGCGCTCGGCACCGCGGTGTTCTTCGGGATGATCGGCGTGACCGGCTTCGGGCTGCTCTTCACCCCTACCTTCTATGTCGTCGCACGGGCGCTGGCGATGCGGTTCGAACGCCGCAAGCCAGCCGCTGCCCAGCCGACGCTTCAGCCAGCCGAATAGGACCAGCCTCATGAAGTCCCTGCTTCTCGCGAGCCTCTCGGGGCTGACGCTCGCCGCGTGCGCCGCCGGCCCCGATTACGTCGCGCCGATCACCCCGCCCAAGGCGACCGCGTCGTTCGTCACCGTCAGCACGGCGACCGTCGCGACGGCGCCCGATAACGACTGGTGGCGGATGTACCGCGACCCGGTCCTCGACGGCCTCGTCGCCGACGCGCTGGCGGCGAACACCGACCTGCGCGTCGCGGTCGCCCGGCTCGACAGCGCGCGCGCGTCGTTGCGCGGCGCTAAGAC
This sequence comes from Sphingomonas sp. STIS6.2, assembly GCF_000732685.2. Lineage (NCBI taxonomy): Bacteria > Pseudomonadati > Pseudomonadota > Alphaproteobacteria > Sphingomonadales > Sphingomonadaceae > Sphingomonas > Sphingomonas sp. STIS6.2. The sequence continues at coordinate 155,441 of NZ_JPDP02000159.1, read as the reverse complement.
CGATCGCGAGCCACAGGTGAACGCCAGCGGCAGCGGCAATTACTCCCGGACGTCGCAACTCCAGAACCTGCCCGGCTTCGACCGCGAGCGCGCCACCTACGATGTCGGCCTCGACGTCAGCTACGAGGTCGATCTCGCCGGCCGCGTCCGCCGCAACGTCGAGGCCGCACGCGGCGATGTCGGCGCGGCGCAGGCCGATGCCGATGCGGTCCGGGTCTCGATCGTCGCCGCCACAACGCGCGCCTATGTCGACGCCGCATCGTCCGCCGAACGCCTCGCGGTCGCCCGGCGGATCGTCGACCTGCTCGAGAAATCGAACACGCTGACCGGCAAGCGGGTCGATGCGGGTCGCGCCGCGCGCCTCGATCAGGTCCGGATCGCCGCGCTGCGCGACCAGCGCGCCGCGAATATCCCGCAGATCGAGGCCGAGCGTCAGGCAGCACTCTTCCGCCTCGCCACGCTCACCGGCCGCACCCCGCAGGAGCTGCCCGCCAGCGCCGGCGCGCGCACGACCACGCCGCGGCTCGACCGGCCGATCCCGATCGGCGACGGCGCGAGCCTGCTCGCACGGCGACCCGACGTCCACGCCGCCGAACGCCGCCTCGCCGCCGCCACCGCGCGGATCGGGGTGCAGACGTCGCAGCTCTATCCGAAGATTGCGCTCGGCGGGTCGATCGGTTCGACCGCGCTCAGCGTCGGCGACGTATTCACCGGCGGACCGATCCGCTGGTTGCTCGGCCCGCTGCTCAACTGGTCGGTCAACCAGTCGGCGGCGCGCGCGCGCATCGCCGGTGCCGAGGCCGATACGCGCGGCGCGCTCGCCAGCTTCGACGGCAGTGTGCTGACCGCGCTCGAGGAAACCGAGACCGCGCTGTCCAATTATGCGCGCGAGCTCGATCGCCGCACGCAGCTGCAGTCCGCGCACGATAACGCCGCCACCGCCGCGCGCATCACCCGCGCGCGCCAGCGCGAAGGCCAGATCGACTTTCTCGACGTCCTCGATGCCGAGCGGACGCTGGCGGATACCGATACCGAGCTCGCCGCGGCCGACGCCCGCATCGCGGGTGCGCAGGTCGACCTGTTCCGTGCACTCGGCGGGGGGTGGCAGGCGCCGGGCCGCCCTGCTGGCTGACACCGGCGCGGCATCGTCGCATGTCACTGATCCGTCGCCGACACGTCATCAAACTGTACCGGCGGGCGCATACCGCCTGGGCCGATGGGGACGTCCGAGCTCAGCGTGGTCGATACCGGGGCCGGTCGCCTCTGGGCGGGCTGGTCGCGTCTGCGCGCGCAGGTCGAACGGCTGACGCGGCGGGCGGATGGCGAGGATCTGCTGCACGACGCCTATGTCAGCCTGGCGACACTGCCCGCGGCGCCGCGCAACGACGAGGCGTTCCTCGTCCATGCGGCGGTCAATCGCGGCCGCGATGCGTTCCGGCGCGAGGCGGTTCGTGGCGCGCACGAGGACGCGGGAGCGATCGAATGGCTGCGCGACTGTTCGCCGATCCAGGACGAGGTGCTGATCGCGAAGGCGCGGCTCGACCGGGTGCGCGAGGGCCTCGATCATCTCAGCCCGCGGACTCGCGAGATCTTCCTGATGCAGCGGCTCGACGGGTATAAATATCGCGAGATTGCTGCGCGTCTCGGAATCAGCCAGAGTGCGGTTGAAAAGCACATGGCCAAGGCGATGACCTTCCTGGTCGATTGGACGGAGGATTGGTGAGCACGCAATGCATGGCCGCAAATCCCTAGACCGGATGTTTTCGGACAAGGCGGCGCCCGAACGCACCGCGGCGCAGTGGATCGCACGGCTCAACGCGGACGACGTCAGCGCGCAGGACGCGATCGTCTTTCGGGAGTGGCTGACCGCGAACCCCGAACATGCCGAACGGTTCGAGCGCGCGACCGACCTGTGGGACATGGTCCCGGGAACCGCACCGTCGCGCGCGCCGGTGGTGACGCGCCGCCGCGCGCTGGGCGGGGTTGCGGCACTCGCGGTCACGGCCGTCGCGGGAACCGGTGTGTTCCAGGCAGCCTATGCCGCGACGCCGTACCGGACGGGGATCGGCGAGCAGCGACGGATCGTGCTGCCCGACGGCTCGGCCCTGCTGCTCGACGCGGTCACCCGGCTTCATGTGGTCGCGACCGAGCGGCGGCGGCGGCTCTGGCTGACGCAAGGCCGCATCGACCTGACGGTCGCGCCATCCGCGACCCCGTTCACGATCAGCGCGGCCGACCGGGCGATGAGCGCCGGGGCGGGCCGCTTCGACCTGCGCTGCGACGCGCGCGACGGGGTGGCCTTTACTGCGATCGAAGGGCGGGCGACGATCGCCGCCACGACGTCGACTGGCGCTGCGCAGCTCCTGACCAACGGGTCGCGGCTGCGGAACGATGTGATCGATCGCCCCGATCTCGCGGCGACACGGGCTTGGACCAGTGGTCGTGCCGCGTTCCACGACGATACGCTCGCGACGGTCGCCGAGGAAGCGAACCGGTACAGCGCGACGCGGCTGGTGATCGCCGATCCCGCGGCCGCCGGACTGCAGGTGAGCGGCATGTACCGGATGGGCGACAATGTCGCGCTGGGGCGTGCGCTCGCAACGCTGCTCGACCTGCGGTTGCGAACGATGGACGGTGCCGTCCTGCTCGGCGGATAAAGATTCGCGTCAGCGGGGTGGGGTAGATCGCGGCTCGCCCGTCGAGGAGGTGCGGCAGTATCGCCGCCTTCCTTGGGGGGATGAACACCGTGACGACCAATCGCCGGCGCCTGCGCCGTTCGTTCGTGATGGGCGCAGCCTGCGCCGCGCTGTCGACCGCCTTTGCACCCGCCGCGGCAATCGCGCAGGCGAAGATGGTACGCGTGCATCTGGGTGCCCAGTCGCTCGGCCGATCGCTCGAAGCGCTCGCCCGCCAGAGCGGCATCGACATCCTGTTCACGCCCGCTGCGGTTGCCGGTCGGACCGCACCCGCGATCGACGGCACGATGGCAGCGCACGCCGCGGTCGAGCGGCTGATCGCCGGCACCGGGCTGATGGTCCGCCAGCAGCCCAATGGTGCGCTGATCGTCGCCGCAACGGTCGAGACCGCAGCGCCGCAGACCGCAGCGACCACGCCGGACGACGAGACCCGCGAGATCGTCGTGACGGGCTATGCGAGCAGCCTGACCGGCGCGCTGGCGCAGAAGCGCAAGGCGACCAACGTCATCGACGTCGTCAAGGCCGAGGATATCGGCAAGTTTCCCGCGCAGAACATCGCCGAAGCGCTCCAGCGCGTGCCCGGCGTCTCGATCGTCCGCGATCGCGGCGAGGGCGTGTTCGTCCGCATCCGCGGGCTTGGCGCCAATTTCCAGGTGGTGACGCTCAACGATCGCTCCGTCGCGGTGAACGAGAATGTGCGCGACAGCGGCCAGAGCGGGCGCCAGTTCCGGTTCGACACGCTGCCGTCCGAGCTCATGTCCGCGGTCGAGGTGATCAAGAGCCCGCGCGCGAGCCTCGACGAAGGCGGCATCGGCGGCACGATCAACCTGCGCACCTTTCGTCCGCTCGACCTGAAGAAGCCGGTGCTGTCGCTATCCGCCACGGCCAGTTCGCCGCGCCTCGCCGACGCGGTCGATCCGCGACTGTCGGGCATGGCGAGCTGGGCGAGCCCGGACGGCAAGTTCGGCGCGCTGATCGCGGGCGTCTATGACGAGCGCACCACGCGGCAGGACCGGATCACCGGCGTCGGCTGGGCGGACGGCAAGATCGACACCGACGGCAATGGCTCGCTCGACAGCGCCACGATTCTCATCCCGACCGCGATCCGCCCGACGCTCGAGCGCGAGAACCGCGACCGGATCGGCATCAACGGCGCGGTGCAGTGGAAGCCCGACGACCGGTTCGAACTGAACGTCGACGGGCTGTGGAGCCGGCTGAACGTCGCCTATGACGAGCTGACCTATTCGGCGGCGGATGGCTCCAACCTGCCGCGCGGGATCGTGCCGGGCAGCGCAGTGATCGAGAACGGCGTGCTGACCGGTGCGACCACGACCGCCTCGACCACGCAGATTGGCCGCGAGACGTCGGTGCTCCAGTACAAGAACTGGCTGGTCGGCACCAATGCGCGCTGGCAGGCGGGCGGCTGGACGATCGCCGCGGACGGCAGCATCGGCCAGGCCTATTCGAACACGCCCGAGCCGATCTACCGCACCCGTCTGCTCGGCACGGTGGGCGCGACGACGTTCGATTTCGGCAAGGCTGGCGATCGGCTGCCCAACGTCACGCTGCTCAGCGCCGACCTGTCGAACCCGGCGCTGCTGCCCGGACGGCGCATCGAATACCGCGTCAATGACTCCAAGGACCGCGAACGCGCCGCGAAGCTCGACGTGACGCGCGACCTGACCGGCGTGGTCAGTGCGCTGCGTGCGGGGGTGAAATACCAGAAAAGAACACGCGCCTATGATCGCCGCGACATCAATTTCACTAGCGGCATCGCCGGCAAATATTTCGACGCGAGCTATTTCGTCCCGTTCCCGGTCGATGATTTCCTGAAGGGCGCGAACGGCACCCTGCCGACCAGCTGGGCGATGCCCGATCCCGCCAGGTTCCTCGCTGCCGCCACCGGCAAGGAGGCGCTGCTCGCCGCACCGCTTGCACGCGGCGATCTGCGCAACAGCTATGCGATCGGCGAGGAGATCGTCGCGGGCTACGCGATGGCCGACTTCGCGTTCCCGCTCGGCGGCATCGCAGTGCGCGGCGATATCGGCGTGCGCTATGCCCGGACGCGCCAGGCCTCGTCGGGTTATGCCGATGACGGCAAGGTCGCGCTGCCCGTCAGCTACGACAAGACCTATGACAACATCCTCCCCTCGCTCAATCTGGTCGCGGAGGTCTCCCCCGATCTGCAGATGCGCTTCGCTGCGTCGAAGGTGATCACCCGGCCGTCGCTCGCCGACCTGGCGCCGCGCCTCACGATCAATTCGAGCCCGACCGTCCTCACCGCGGTCGGCGGCAATCCCGAGCTGAAGCCGTTCGAGGCATGGCAATATGACGGCACGGTCGAATGGTATTTCGCGCCCGGCAGCGCGCTGGTCGGCGGTGTGTTCTACAAGGACATCACGACCTTCGTGTTCCAGCAGACGCGCGACTTCGTTCTCGACGGTCAGACCTATCGCCTGACCGCGCCCAAGAATGGCGGCGACGCCTATGTCGCGGGGATCGAGATCGCGTATCAGCAGCTGTTCAAGATGCTCCCCGCGCCGTTCGACGGGCTCGGCGCGCAGGCCAATTACACGCACACGAAGACCGGCGGCACCTATGCGCTCGCGACCGGCGGCGTTTTCCGCGATGCGCTGGTCGACGTCGCCAAGGACAGCTTCAACCTGACCGCCTTCTACGAGAAGGAGCGCGTCGGCGCGCGGGTGAGCTACAGTTGGCGCGGCAATGTGCTGCGCGACGTCGGCGGCGCGGGGCTCGCCGCCAACAACGACAGCGCGTTCGGCAGCCTCGATTTCGACATGTCGTACAAGGTGACGCCGAACGTGACCTTCGTCGTGCAGGGGATCAACATGGCCGGCGGCGTCCAGTGGCAATATGTCCGCGACAACCAGTTTGCGGGCTATACCGATTACGGGCGGACGTTCATGGCCGGCGTCAGGGCGAAGTTCTGATGCGGATAGCCTCGCTGGCGGCCGGCCTCGCGCTGGTCGCCTCGTCCCTCGCGCCGGCACAAACGTCGCCGCCGCGAGAGGACAAACTCGAGCGCGTCGTCATCGTCATGCGCCACGGCGTCCGCAGCGCGATGTCGAGCCCGGAAGAGCTCGGCCGCTACAGCCGCCGCGCCTGGCCGCGTTTCAAGGTGCCGGCGGGGCACCTGACCGCGAATGGCGCGACACTCGTGACGATGCTCGGCGGCTGGTACGCGGCGCGCTACCGGCAGCAGGGCCTGCTCGGCGCGAGCGACTGCGCGGTCTATTACTGGGCGAACCACACGCAGCGCACCGAGGCGACCGCGACTGCGCTTGCCGCCGGCCTGACGCCGGGGTGCGCGGCGCCGATCCACCAGTCGGCGGCCGCGCCCGATCCGCTGTTCGAGGCGCCGCAGACCCCGCTCGCGCCGCTCGACGCCACGCGGATGCTCGCGGCGATCTCCGCGCGGGTCGGCGGCGATCTGGCGGCGTGGGACGCGCGCCAGACACCCGACCGCGATCGGTTCGAGGCACTGATGCTGCAATGCCGCCGCATCCCGTGCTCGTCGGCCGAGCGCACCCGGGTCCAGCGCCGGCTGGGCGATACCCCGATCGCGATGCGGATCGACGCGACGGGCAAGCCCGATCTCACCTCGCCCAGTCTGCAGGTCGCCGGGATCGCCGAGAGCCTCGTCATGGCCTATGCGGACGGGCTCGCCTTCCCCGGCTGGAGCGGGATCGACGCAGCGACGATCGGCAAGGCGCTCGCCGTCCATGGGGCCGGCATCGACCTGCGCACGCGCACCCCGGAAGTCGGCCGCCAGACCAGCAGCTATCTGGCGATGCGGCTGCTCGCGACGCTCCAGCGCGGCGCTGGCGCGACCGCGCTGGCCGACCCGATCGGCGACGCGGAGAAGATTGTCGTCGTCAGCGGCCATGACGGCACGGTAACGATGCTCGCCGGGCTGCTCGGTCTCGACTGGACGCTGCGCGACTACGGCCCCGGCGAAGCCGCTCCCGGCGGCGGGCTGGTGTTCGAGCTGTGGCGTCGTGGCGCGACCGGCAAAAGCGTCGTGCGGGTCCGCTATGTCGCGCAGGGGCTCGACCAGATGCGCTACCGCATCCCGCTATCGGTGCAGACTCCGCCCGAAACCGTCGCGATCCCGGTTCCCGGCTGCGGCGACCCCTGCCCGCTTCCCCGCTTCACGCGCTACGTCCTCGATCAGGTGTCGCCCCCACCGCAGGGATAGCGCGGAGGCGCGCTTAATTGCCCTCGGCGTCGACGACAAACACCACGGGCTTGCCGCGCGACATCGGCTCCCAGCCTGCGCCCAACGCCGCCCGGATACCGCGCGAGATGGTCGGATCGTCGATCTGGAGCCGTCCGCGCGGCAACCCCTTCAGCAGGCGCTTGGGGGCCGGGAATTCGAGCATCGCCTCACGCTGGCAGTCCTTTTCGAGCAGCGCAAGGACCATCCCCTTCCACCCGTCGTCGTCCGACCATTGCGGCTCGCTCTCGAGGCGCCAGTCATAGGTGGTGCCATCGACGTCGATGGTACCGGAAGTGCTGAGATTTTTCGACATGCCGCCGCCTTAGCAGGTCTGTCACGGCATGCCATGCGTCCGATCGCACGCCATGGCCGGTCCTGAATTACCAGCCTGCGACGGAGCCGCTATGTTCTTGGCGTGGGTGATCGTAGAAGCCGCCAAAAGCGCACCGGGGGAGCCATGACGACGAAATCGCGCTATCAGGCGCCCGCGCTCAAAAAGGGGCTCGAGATCCTCGAGCTGCTGGCCGCCGCCACCGCGCCGCTCAACATGTCGGATATCTCGACCGCGCTCGGCCGGTCGGTCAGCGAGATCTTCCGCATGCTGCAGGTGCTCGAGGAACACCGCTATATCGCGCGGGGAGATGACGGCTATCGGCTAACCAACCGGCTGTTCGCGCTCGGCATGAGCCAGCCGCCGGTCCGCAATCTCGTCGGTATCGCGCTCCCGGTGATGAGCGAGGTCGCGCGGCGGACCGGACAAAGCTGTCACATGGCGGTGGCGTCAGGTGCCGAGATGGTCGTGATCGTCGGCGTCGAGGCCCCCAGCCTGTCGGGCTTTGCCATCCGCGTGGGCTATCGCCGACCGCTGCATCGCTCGGCGTCGGGACGGGTCCTGCTGGCGTTCCAGTCGGCGGATGTGCGCCAGGCCATGCTCGACGACGTGCGTCTGGCGGGCGCTGCGTTCGCCGCGCTGGCGGCGGAGCTGGACGCGATCGCGGCGAAGGGTCTGCACACCACCCCAAGTCCGGTCCTGAATGCGATCACCGACATGTCGGTTCCCATTCTGGTGATGGGGTCCGCGCGGGCGGCGTTGACCGTGCCCTTCGTCGATGGCCCGGGCGCGCGCGTGACGCTGGACGCGTCGCAGGCGGTGCTGCGCCACGCCGCGGCGACGATCGCCGAGCAGCTGTCCCCCGAAGTCCGCGACGGGCTGTATCAGCGGGTCGTCGACCACGGCGTGCCCGACGCTGGATCCGACGGCTGAACGCTCCAAGCGTGTCGCCTACTCCCCTCATCACGATGGAACACGATATCATGTGGCATTGCCTTCTGCTCGACCTTCACGACGATGCCGCGCTGATCGCGGCGTATCGCGATCGCCACCGCGCGGTGCCGCCGGCCGTGCTCGCCTCGATCCGGGCGGCGGGGATCGAGGCGATGGACATCTATCAGCGCGATGACCGGCTGGTGATGATGATGCGGACCGGTCCCGACTTCGACCCCGAGGCGAAGGCCGCGGCCGACGCGTCCGATCCCGCCGTGGTCGCGTGGGAGGCCGCGATGTCGCGCCTGCAGCGCCCGTTGCCGAGCGCGCAACCGGGCGAGAAATGGCTGCCCGCCGAACGGATCTTCGCGCTCGACGAGCAGGGCTGACCGGTCAGGTCAGCGTGCGGTCGAGATGCGTGTAGCCGCCATCGGGGATAATCCACTGCCCGGTCGTGTGCGACGACCGCGCCGACAGCAGGAACACCACGGTATCGGCGATCTCTCGATCGGTCGTCAGCCGGCGCCCGAGCGGGATGTTGCCCGCGATCTCGTCGAGCTTGGCCTGCGGATCGTCGAACGTGTCGATCCACGCGCGGTAGAGCGGCGTCATCACCTCGGCAGGGAGCACCGCGTTGACGCGGACGCCGTCGCCGACCAGCGCCGCCGCCCATTCGCGCGTCAGGCCGAGCTGGGCGGCCTTGGCGGCGACATAGCCGCTGGTCTGGCCCTGCCCGGTCAGCGCGGTCTTCGACGAGATGTTGACGATCGCGCCGCGGCTGGCCTTCAAGTGCGGCAGGCAATGATGCGCCATGCCGTAATAATGGCCGACATTGGCGACCAGCGACGCGAGGAAGGCCGCCGTTCCCGCTTCCAGCCCGATCCCGTCATTGGCGCCCGCATTGTTGACCAGGCCATGGATGCCGTGCCCCGCCGCGACGATCTGCGCGACTGCCGAGGCGCAGGCGCCGTCGTCGGTCATCTCGGTGCGGATGAACATCGTTGCGGGCTGAAGCGCACGGATATTCGCCTCGAACGCAGGGTCGAGCGCGCTGCGACCGAGGATCGCGGGGATCGCGCCCTCCTCCGCAAGCAGCGTCGAGATCGCGCCGCCGATCCCGGCGCCACCGCCGGTGACGATCACCAGTTTACCGTCGAGTCCCAGCTTCATGATAGTCCATCCTCGATAGTAGATAAGCGATAGACGCGCGCCGCCGTGCCGCCAAAGATCGCATCGCGGTGCCCCGGGCAGGCGCGCGCGACGAAGGTTTCGATCAGGTCGACCACCGCCGCATGCTCGGCGGCAAGCAGGCACACCGGCCAGTCGGATCCGAAGATCAGACGGTCCGGTCCGAAGCAGGCGAGCAGATGGTCGAGATACTGCGCGATGTCGGTCGGCGACCAGGCGGCGTGATCGGCCTCGGTCACCAGCCCCGACAGCTTGCAGGTGACGTCTGGAAAGGCGGCGATGGCCGCGATCGTCCGGGCCCAGGGGCCCCATTCGCCACCCGCGATGTCGGGCTTGCCGCCATGATCGAGTACCAGCGACCCCGCCCCGGCCGCTTCGAGCAGGTCGGCAACGCAGGCGAGCTGTGCCGGCCCGCGGACGAGTATGTCATAGACGAGACCGCGCGACAGGATCGTCCGCACGCCGCGCAGGACATCCTCGCGCAGCAGATAGCGCGGATCGGGTTCGTCCTGCGCGATGTGCCGTATGCCCACAAGCGACCGCGATGCGTGACGGTCGAGCTGGGCTGCGACGTCGGGCGCGGTCAGGTCGACCCAGCCGACGACACCCATGATCCAGGGAGTCGCGTCCGCGAGCGCGAGCAGCCAGTCGGTCTCCGCCGCGCTGTGGCAGGCCTGCACCGCGATGCAGCCGTCGAACGCGGCGGCCTCCAGCGCGGGCCGGACGTCGACCGGGAGCCGGTCGCGCGCGAGCACGCTGCCGGGCTGGATCCAGTCATACTCCACCGTGCGATAGCGCCAGAAATGCTGGTGCGCATCGATCCTCTTCACCATCGGGCTTTTGCATCCCTTCACTTGTTGCTCACCTGTGACATGATTTTTTATATATGCAAACCTCTCTCAAGGCCTATGATGGCGGCAATCGCACCAGAGGCGACGAAGAGAGGATGTCATGGCACACGCTGCGAAGGGCTCGAGCCACATGGCCGACATAGCTGACACCGCGTCGAGCACAGGGCGTTTCATCCGGCCGGGATTTCGGACGGGCTTCATCCTCGTCACCAGCCTGTTCTTCCTCTGGGCGCTTGCCAACAACTTCAACGACATCCTGATTCGCCAGTTCCAGAAGGCGCTCGACCTCAATCGTGCGCAGGCCGGCCTGATCCAGTTCGTCTTCTATGTCGGCTATTTCGTGATGGCGCTGCCCGCGGGTCTGGTCATGCGCCGCTTCGGATACCGCGCAGGCATATTGACCGGACTGGCGCTGTACGCGATCGGCGCTTTGCTGTTCTGGCCCGCCGCCGAAGTCCGCGAATATGCGGCCTTTCTCGGCGCGCTGTTCGTGCTGGCGTCGGGTGCTGCCTTTCTGGAAACCGCCGCCAACCCCTATATCGTCGCGTTCGGCGACCCGGCGCGTGCCTCGCAGCGACTGAACCTCGCCCAGGCGTTCAACGGCTTCGGCGCGGTGCTCGCGCCGACGATCGGCGGTCTGTTCATCTTCTCAGGCGTCGAGCATGACGCGGCGACGCTGACGACGATGCCGCAGGCGCAGTTGGTCGCGTATCGCGTCGCCGAGGCGCGCATGGTGCAGGTGCCCTATCTGCTGCTGGCGATCATCGTCGTGCTGGTCGGCGTCGCCATCGCACTGGTCCGCCTCCCCGCGCTCGACACCAAGACCGACGACAGCGCGCATGACGGGCTGTTCACGGTCCTGCGCGCGCCGGGGCTGTGGCGCGCGGTGGTCGCACAGTTCTTCTATGTCGGCGCACAGGTCGGCATCTGGAGCTTCTTCGTTGATTTCGTGAAGGACAGCCTGCCCGCCACGCCCGAGCGGTCGGCCGCCTATCTCCTGTCGCTCAGCCTCGTGCTGTTCATGGCGGGGCGGTTCATCGGCGCTGCGCTGATGCACAGGCTGCCGGCGACCCGGTTGCTGTTCGGGTGCGCGGTCGCCAACATCGCGCTCTGCGCGGTCGCGATGCTGTCGGGCGGCTGGATCGCGGTCGGTGCGCTGGGGCTGACCAGCTTCTTCATGTCGATCATGTTCCCGACGATCTTCGCGCTCGGCGTCCGCGATCTCGGACCGCGCGCGACGATCGGCTCTTCGCTGATCATCATGGCGATCATCGGTGGCGCGCTGGTGCCGCCGGTGATGGGCCTGATCGCGGGCGCAGCGGGTGGCCTGCACGTCGCGATGGCGTTGCCGCTGGTCTGTTTCGCGGTCGTCGCACTGTTCGCGCGCGGCGCGACCGACGCCCCCCTTTCCCCTACCATGAGGACGATCCATTGAGACTGAACGGTAAACGCGCGCTGGTGACCGCTGCGGCGCAGGGCATCGGCCGATCGATCGCGGAGGCGTTCGTCGCACAGGGCGCGACGGTCTACGCCGCCGACGTGAACGGCGAGCTGCTCGCGACGGTCCCGGGCGTCACGCCCATCATGCTCGACGTCACCGATGCAGAAGCGGTCGCGGCGCTGCCGGCGCAGATCGGCGACATCGACATCCTCGTCAACGGTGCAGGCTATGTCCATGCGGGCGATATCCTGGCCTGCGACGAGGACGCCTTTGCGTTTTCGATGACCCTGAACGTCACGTCGATGTACCGGCTGTGCCGGGCCTTCCTGCCGGGCATGCTCGCGCAGGGCAGCGGATCGATCGTCAACCTCGCCTCGATCGCCTCGAGCGTGAAGGGCATTCCCAACCGCTTCGCCTATGGCACGACCAAGGCCGCGGTGATCGGCCTGACCAAGGCGATCGCAGCGGATTATGTCCTGCGCGGCGTCCGCTGCAACGCGATCTGCCCGGGCACGATCGACTCCCCGTCGCTGCGCCAGCGCGTCGCCGAGCAGGCGAGCGCGGCCGGCATTCCGCTCGAAGAGGCGACCGCCGCGTTCGTCGCGCGCCAGCCCGTCGGGCGCCTTGGCCGCCCCGAGGAGATCGCAGCGCTCGCGCTGTACCTTGCGTCCGACGAAAGTGCATTCACCACCGGCACGACCCATGTCATCGACGGCGGCTGGGTCAACTGACCACCCCCTTCCCACGACCTAGAACCAGAGGACGTTCGCTCCATGAAACTGTTACGCTACGGCCCGATCGGCCATGAAAAGCCCGGCATGCTCGATGCCGATGGTGCGATCCGCGATCTGTCAGGGGTCGTGGGCGACATTGCCGGCGACACGCTGACGCCCGAGGGGATCGCGACGCTGGCCGCGATCGACCCGGCGATGCTGCCGCTGGTCGACGGCACGCCGCGCTACGGCGCCTGCGTCGGCGCGGTCGGCAAGTTCATCTGCATCGGCCTCAATTACAGCGATCACGCCGCCGAAAGCGGGATGGACGTGCCCAAGGAGCCGGTCATCTTCAACAAATGGACCAGCGCGATCTGCGGCCCCGACGACGCGGTCGAAATGCCCCGCGGCTCGACTAAGCTCGACTGGGAAGTCGAACTCGGCGTCGTGATCGGCAAGCCCGGGCGCTACATCGACGAAGCCGATGCGATGGCGCATGTCGCGGGCTATTGCGTCATCAACGACGTCAGCGAACGCGAATACCAGCTCGAGCGGGGCGGCACCTGGGACAAGGGCAAGGGCTGCGACACGTTCGGCCCGATCGGCCCGTGGCTTGTCACGGCCGACGAGGTGCCCAATCCGCAGGCGCTGCGTCTGTGGCTAGAGGTCGATGGTCACAAGTATCAGGACGGCACGACCGCGACGATGGTGTTCGGGGTGGCCGAGATCGTCTCCTATCTCAGCCGCTTCATGAGCCTCCAGTCGGGCGACGTGATCTCGACCGGCACGCCCCCCGGCGTCGGCCTCGGCCAGAAGCCGCCGAAATATCTGGCGGTGGGCAATGTCATGCGCCTCGGCATCGACGGCCTTGGCGAGCAGACCCAGCGCGTCGTGGAAGCGCGCGCATGACGACGATCACCGGGCTGCGCATTCGCGACGTCCGCTTCCCGACCAGCCTTTCGCTCGACGGCTCGGACGCGATGAACCCCGACCCCGATTACTCTGCCGCCTATGTCGTGCTGGAGACGGACACGGCCGGGCTCGAAGGGCACGGCCTGACCTTCACGATCGGGCGCGGCAACGAGATCTGCGTCGCCGCGATCGGCGCACTACGCGAGCGGGTGATCGGGCTCGACCTCGACTGGATTGCGGCGGATGCCGGGCGGTTCTGGCGCCACGTCACCAATGACAGCCAGCTGCGCTGGATCGGCCCCGACAAGGGCGCGATCCATCTGGCGACCGGCGCCGTCGTCAACGCAGTGTGGGATCTGTGGGCGAAGAGCGTCGGCAAGCCGGTCTGGCAGCTGGTCGCGGACATGACGCCTGAGGAACTCGTCCGCACGATCGACTTCCGATACATCACCGACTGCATCACGCCCGACGAGGCGCTCGCACTGCTGACCAAGCGCGCCGAGGGCAAGGCGGAGCGCGTCGCGACGCTCAAGGCCGAGGGCTTTCCCTGCTACACGACGTCGGCGGGCTGGCTCGGCTATTCGGACGAGAAGCTCTACCGGCTGGCGCGCGAGGCGGTCGATGCCGGGTTCGATCATATCAAGCTGAAGGTCGGGCGCGATCTCGACGACGATATCCGCCGGCTGCGGATCGCGCGCGAGGCGATCGGTCCGCACGCCAAGCTGATGATAGACGCCAACCAGATCTGGGAGGTCGATCAGGCGATCGAATGGGTCAACGCGCTCGCCTTCGCGAACCCGTGGTTCATCGAGGAGCCGACCAGCCCCGACGACGTGCTGGGCCATGCCAAGATCCGCCGCGGGATCGGATCGGTCAAGGTCGCAACCGGTGAGATGTGCCAGAACCGCATCCTGTTCAAACAGTTCATGGACGCGGGCGCGATCGACGTCGTGCAGATCGACGCGTGCCGTCTCGGGGGCGTCAACGAGGTGCTCGCGGTCCTGCTGATGGCGGCCAAGCACGACCTGCCGGTCTGTCCGCATGCCGGCGGCGTGGGGCTGTGCGAATATGTCCAGCATCTGTCGATGATCGACTATCTGTGCTTTTCCGGCACGCGCGAGGGTCGGGTGATCGAATATGTCGATCATCTGCATGAGCATTTCGTCGATCCCTGCGTCATCCGCGATGCCGCCTACATGCCGCCGACGCGGCCGGGCTATTCGATCGAGATGAAGCCCGCATCGCTCGAACGTTATGCGGTGTCGGCGGAAGTGCGATACTGATCGCGTCATGATCATCGCCTCGACGCACGACTTCCGCGAAGCCGCCCGACGGCGGCTGCCGCGCTTCCTGTTCGATTATGCGGACGGCGGTGCCTATGCGGAGCAGACGCTGCGGCGCAATGTCGACGATCTTGCCGACATTGCGCTGCGCCAGCGCGTGCTGCGCGACGTCGCCGACATCGATCTGACCACGTCGCTGTTCGGGCGGACGATGGCGCTTCCGGTCGCGCTGGGACCTGTCGGGATAAGCGGCATGTATCATCGGCGCGGTGAAACTCAGGCTGCGCGCGCGGCGACCACCGCGGGCGTTCCCTTCTGCCTGTCGACGGTTTCGATCTGTCCCTTGTCGGAGGTAAAGCAGGCGAGCGGTACGGGTGCGCTGTGGTTCCAGCTCTACGTGATCCGCGACCGGGCGTTCATGCGCGACCTGATCGCCACTGCGAAACAGATAGGCGCGGAAGCGCTCGTCTTCACCGTCGACATGCCGGTCCCCGGCGCGCGGTACCGCGACGCGCATTCCGGCATGTCCGGCGCGGGCGCCCCCTTGAAGCGCGTCCTGCAGGCGATGGGCCGGCCCGGCTGGGCGTGGGACGTCGGGCTGCGCGGGCGGCCGCACAAGCTCGGCAACCTCGAACCCGTGCTCGGCAGCAACAGCGGGCTCAATGACTATATGGGCTGGCTCGGCGCGAACTTCGATCCGTCGATCGGCTGGGCCGATCTCGAATGGATCCGCTCGGCCTGGGATGGGCCGCTGATCATCAAGGGGATCCTCGACGTCGAGGACGCGCGCGAGGCGGTGAAGATCGGCGCGGACGGCATTATCGTTTCCAACCATGGCGGCCGCCAGCTCGACGGCGTGCTGTCGACTGCACGCGCACTGCCGGCGATCGCGGACGCGGTCCGCGGCCAGGTCACGGTGCTGGCGGACTCCGGCGTACGGTCGGGGCTAGACGTCGTGCGGATGCTGGCACTGGGCGCGGAGGGCGTGCTGCTCGGCCGTGCCTGGGTCTATGCGCTTGCCGCGCGGGGCGAGGCCGGGGTCGACCTGCTCTTGACGCTGATCGAACGCGAGATGCGCGTCGCAATGGCACTGACCGGCGTCCGCCGGATCGCCGATATCGATCGGACCATCCTGGCCTAGGGTCGTGGACGACAGCGCCCGCCAGGCCGCGCGTTACACGGACCGCGCCGCCTGCCACACCGCGACGAGCGAACGCGCGCGGGTGCCGACGACAGCGGCGGTGTCGCCCGGCTTGTAGAGCGCGCCACCGACGCCGATCCCCTCGGCACCCGCCGCCAGCCAATCGGCGAGATTGTCCGCCCCCGTGCCGCCGACTGCCCAGACACGGACGGTCTTCGGCAGGATCTCGCGCACCGCCTTCAGATAAGCGGGTCCGAACGCGACCGCGGGAAACAGCTTCAGGCGTCGTGCACCCGCGGCGATCGCCTGGAACGCCTCGCTCGGCGTGACGAACCCGGGCATGGGCTCGAGCCCGAGTTCAACGCCGCGGGCGATGACGGCGGGGTTGGTGTTTGGGGTCACCATGATCGTGCCGCCGGTCGCGGCCAGCGCCTCGACCGCGGCGATGTCGAGCACCGTCCCCCCGCCGATCGCGGCCCGATCGCCGAACGCCTGCTGCAACATGCGGATGCTCGTCGCCGGGTCTGGCGAGTTGAACGGCACCTCGATCAGGCGGATGCCGGCGTCGACCAGCGTCTCGCCGATCGCCAGCACCTCGTCGGGTGCGACGCCGCGCAGGATGGCGACGATGGGCGCGGTGCCCGATGCGAGCAGATCATCGACGGTCATGGTGTCTCCAGCAAGGCAAGACCGGCAAGCGCACAGGCTTCGCCGGTATGAACGGTAGCGCCAAGGCCGCGCGCCGCGAGCGCCCGGCCATAGCGGTCAGCGAGCGCCGGATCACCGATCAGCGTGATGGTGCCGGTGGCCGCGGGCAGGATCTCGGCGATCTCGGCGCCGATGACCAGCCCCGACAGGAACCCTAGTGCCCAGCGGCCGCTGGCCCCCGTGCGCAGTTGCGCTGCCCGCGTCTCGAACAGCGCGCCGAGCAAATGCCCGCCCTCGGCGATACGGTCGAGCCCAGCGTCGAAACCGATGGCGTCATCCTCGGCCGCGCCATCATCCGCCGCCGCACGCGTCAACGTCGAATGCCGCCGCAGCAGCGCGAACAGCTCGCCCGTCACGAACGTCTGGAACCCGGTCACCCGGCCATCCTCGACGGTCGCCCATTTGCTATGCGTACCGGGCAGCGCGATCAGATGACGTCCGGCCGCAAGACCGGGCACAAGCGCCATCGCACCGAAGATCTGCGTTTCCTCGCCGCGCATCACATCAGGTGCGCCAGACCCGCGCGTGCAGGCAAGCCCCGCGCCGATCGTGACGGGGATCCGGTCGACCATCGCACGCGCCGATCCCGCCGCCCAGATCGCCGGATCGGCAGGACAGTCGACATAGGGAATCTCGATCCAGCCGTTGCGCGACCCCACCATGCCGCAGAGATGGATCGCGCGCGGCTCCGATGTCGCGCGCCAGCCTGCGAGCGCGGCGCACAGCACCTGCTCGGGTGTCTGGTCGCCAAGGTCCCCGATACCGGGCCCCGCGGCGCGATCGACGACCGCACCGTCCTCGATCCGGTAGAGCCGCAGGTTGCTCGTGCCCCAGTCGCCAGCGACGGTATAGCTCATCGACCGCGCCTGACGTGGCTGAGGGCGAATAGCGAACCCGCTGCGATCGCCCGATTGGGCGAGATCAAACGCTTTTCCAGAACCGGGCTCCCGTTCTTGGCCGCCGCTGACCCGCGCGACGCCTATTACTAATCCTATAATTATGTGCGACGAAGAAGCAATTGCCTCGCCGTTTCCGCGGTGGACCGGCCCGGCCTTCGTTAATTCGGCCAGACGTACCTGATCTGCAACGAGAATGACCGACAGGGGAGGATGACATGGGCAAGCTATTGCTGGCCGCGCTCGCGGCGACGACTATGCTGAGTGTCGGCACCGCCGATGCCCGCCCGCGCTGGACCGAGGCGCAGGCCAAGGCCTGGTACGCGAGGCAGCCTTGGCTGGTGGGCGCGAACTACACCCCCGCCTCCGCGATCAACCAGCTCGAAATGTGGCAGGCGGCGACCTGGGATCCCAAGCGGATCGATCACGAACTCGGCCTCGCCCAAGCGATCGGGATGAACACGATGCGCGTGTTCCTCCACGACCAGCTCTGGGTGCAGGATCCCGAAGGCTTCAAGCGCCGCATCGACGCGTTCCTGACGATCGCGCACGCGCACGGCATCCGCCCGCTGTTCGTGCTGTTCGACAGCTGCTGGGATCCCGATCCCAGGCTCGGGCCCCAGCATCCGCCTATTCCCGGCGTCCACAATTCGGGCTGGGTGCAGGGTCCGGGCCTGCCGGGGTTGCGCGACCGGAGCCGCTACCCCGCATACAAGGCCTATGTGCAGGGGATTGTCGGGGCGTTCGCGAAAGACGACCGCATCCTTGGCTGGGATGTCTGGAACGAACCCGACAATGGTGCCGACCAGTATAAGGGCCAGGACGGCAAGGAGCCGCTCGTCCGCGCGCTTCTCGCGCAGGCGTTCGACTGGGCTCGTGACGCCGACCCGTCACAGCCGCTGACATCGGGCGTGTGGCAGCATGACGACTGGACCCCGACCGGCGGCAAGCTGTCGCCGATGGAGACGCTCCAGCTGGGCCAGTCCGATGTCATCAGCTTCCATGATTACAGCTGGCCCGAGACGTTCGAGGCGCGCGTGCGCCAGCTGCTGCCGTACAACCGGCCGATCCTGTGCACCGAATATATGGCGCGCGGCAACGGATCGACGTTCGACGGCTCGCTGCCGATCGCCAAGCGCTACAATGTCGCGATGATGAACTGGGGGTTCGTCGACGGCAAGACGCAGACGCGGCTGCCTTGGGACAGCTGGAAGAAGCCCTATGTGATGGAGGAGCCGACGATCTGGTTCCACGAGGTCTTCCGCGCCGACGGCACGCCGTATCGCAAGGCGGAGACCGCCCTGATCCGCCGGCTGAGCGCGGCACCAAAGACCGTGATTTCCGGCGAACCCGGCGCACATTGGCGCTGACGCCGACCGGGTCTCAGGGGAGCGACGACGCCGCGCGACCCCAGTCGTTCGGCGTACGACCCAGATCGAGCTCGAGCGTCCCGCCCTGCAGGATTGCCGCCTGCGAGACGAACGGCGTATCGAGCGGTCGCCCGTTGAGCCGCGCCGCGCGGATGTAGCGCGTCCCCGCCCCCTGTCCGCGCGCGACTATGGTGAACGTCCGACCGCTCTCGAGCGTGATCCGGCTCCGCGGCTGGTGTGGCGCGTGGAGGTAATAGAGGTCGCTGCCGAGCTTCGGGAACAGACCGAGGCGGTTGAAGACATAATGCGAACTCATCGCGCCGCTGTCTTCATCGCCGGGATAGGCGTCCGCGGTAAATCGCCGGAAGACGATATCGGCATATTTGCTCGCCAGATCTGGCCGGCCGACCTCGCTGAACAGCCAGGGCGTCGAGAAGGACGGCTCGTTGGTGAAGTCGATCAGCCCCGCGTCGAACGCATGCTGCAACCGCCGCGTGAACGCCGCGCGCCCACCCATGATCGCGACCATGCCCGGAACGTCGTGCACCGCGCCGTACGAGTAGATCCAGCCCGTCCCCTCGTAAAAGCCGAAATTGTCGTGCGTCTTGCCGTCCCAGCCGCGCTTGGGGTCGTTCGGCTGGAACCGCCCGTCGGCAAAGCGTGGCCCCACGAACCCGATATAGCCGTCGCTGGCCGCGCGCGGATCCCAGACGTTGCGCCAGTTGCCCGCACGCGTCCCGAGCAGCGCGGCTTCGGCCGCATGCCCCGTGCCTGCCGCGACCTTCGCCGCATAATAATCGTTGAGCGCCATGCCCATCGTCGCCGATCCCGAGCGCGACCGCTGCGGCGTCCCCTCGGGGCTGCGATCGTCGACCGCGAAATAGCCGTCGACCAGATAGCGCGGCCGGCGCCGCTCGAACGCGTTGAACAGGACGACGTTCGCCGCCTTCTGCCAGTCGACGTTGGGGACACCGCGCAAGAACCCCTCGCCGATCACATTGTCGACCTCGTCGCCCGCTTGGCCGACATGGAAGTTGCGCCCGGCGATAAACGCGGTATCTGCCGCGCCATAGCGTTCCCACGTCCGCACGAACGATCCGATCACGCCCGCATAGACGCTGGGCCGGATCAGCGACATCAGCGGATAGACCGTGTGGTACGTGTCCCACAGCGTATAGTGATCGTCGTAAAGCGGCGACGCGCGCTCGCTGTCCGCCTGGTCCTGCGTGCGGTCGCGCGGCTGGATGACGCTGTGGTAGAGCGCGGTGTAGAAGCGCCGCCGGTCCGCCGCGCCGACCCCGTCGATCGTGATCCGCCCCAGCGCGTCGTTCCACGCCTTGTCCGCCGCGCTGCGAACCGCGGCCATGTCCCAGCCGGGCAGATCCTGTGCGAGCAGCGCTTCGGCGCGTGCCGCGCTCGCAAACGAGACCGCGATCTTCATCGTGACGGGCCCGCGACCCGCGCCGCCGAAACTCCACCAGGCGCGTAGCGGCTGGTCGGCGAGCGCGCTTGCGCGCGTCGCGCCGGGTGCGCGGACGTTCGCACGTTCGATTCCCCAGGCGGTCGGCTTCGCGTCGACCCTGGCGACGAACCAGACATCGACCTCCGCCGGCGACCAGTAATGCCGGGTGCGGACGCGCCCGACGATCTTGCCCTGCTCGGGGAACAGCGTCACCTCGGATCCCGCAGTGCCGAGCTCGCCCATGATCTTGCGCGTCACGTCGAACAGCAGATGCGCGTCGCCGCTGGTCGGAAAGGTGAAGCGGTACAGCGCGGCATGATGCGCGGGCGCGATCTCGACATCGGTGCCATAGCGCGCGAGCGTCACGCGGTAGCTGTCCGCCCGCGCGCGTTCGTCGCGCTTGGGCGAGAGATGCTCCGCCTCGGTCGTCGCGAGCGGCCCCGTCTGCGGCGAGACGAGGAACGTGCCATAGCTCGGCACCCCGCCCGACCCCTGCGTATGCAGCTGCGCGAACCCGCTCAGCGGTGCGGCGCGGTCATAGCCTGCATTGCTGGTCGCCGCGGTGATCGTGTTCGGGCTCGGGTGGATCGAGCCTGCGGGCAGCGTCGGCCCCGGGATCGTGTCGCCCTCGTCATCGTCCCCCGTACCGATCAGCGGATCGACATACTGGCTGAGCGGCAGCGGATCGCGCCCCGCCCCCGCCCGCTTTTCGGCCGGTGTGGCCGGTGCAGCCGCGGCCAGCACCACGCCGACCCCGACGACGCGCAGCACCGTGCAGGCCGCCGCGCCGCGGCGCGCCGTCATCGCTTCGCCGGAGTCGCACGCGCCTCCGCGGTCAGCACGAGTTCGGCCGCGAGCAGCGCGCCCTCCTGATCCTGCGCCACCGACGTGCGTTCGACCAGGTCGGTCACGAACTGCGGCCCGAACGGCAGCGGCACCTTCGAACAATCGAGATAGCGCGTCCCCTTCTTGTCCGCGATCAGCAGGTGGTTGCCGCCCGGGCGTCCCGCGATGTCCACATATTTGCGCAGCTCGATATAGCCCTCGGTGCCGAGGATGAAGAGGCGGCCGTCGCCCCAGGTCGACAGGCCGTCGGGCGTGAACCAGTCGACGCGGACATAGCCCGCACCGCCATCGCCGCTCAGCATCATGTCGCCGAAATCCTCGAACCTGGGATGCGCGGGATTGCCGAAATTGCCCGTCTGCGACGCGAGCACCTGCGCGCGCTTGCTGCCCGTCAGATAGACGAACTGGTCCGCCTGGTGGCTGCCGACATCGGTCAGGATGCCGCCGTTGCGCGCCGGGTCCCAGAACCAGTCGGGACGGCTCGGTGCGGACAGGCGGTGCGGCGCGAGGTTGATCGTCTGGATCACGCGCCCGATCGCGCCGTCATGGACGAGCTGCCCCGCCATCACCGCGGCGGGCACCTCGAGCCGTTCGGAATACATGATCGCGAACTTGCGTCCCGTCTCGCGGATCGCGCGGCGGACATCGGCGAGCTGCTTGAGCGTCACGACCGCGGCCTTGTCGCTCAGATAATCCTTGCCCGCGCGCATCACGCGGATGCCCAGCGGCGCGCGCAGCACGGGGATCGCCGCGCTGCACACCAGCTTGATCGCGCGGTCGTCGAGGATCTCCTGCTCGGACCGCGCCAGCTTGATGTCGCCATAGCGCTTGCGGAACATCGCGATCTGCTTGGGATCGGTCGCGTAGAAGGCGGTCAGGACGCCGCCGCCGCGGATCACCGCGTCGGTGATGCCATAGATATGGTTGTGGTCCATCCCGATCACCGCGAACGGCACGCGGTATTTGGCTTCGGGCGCGGGTTTGGCGACCGCCCCCTCGGTCGGCGCATCGCCGCGCGTCGCGGATTGCGCGAACGCGTCGGCGGCAAAGCCCGCGGCCAGTCCGGCGGTCAGTCCGAGCCCGAGAAGTCCCCGGCGGTTGGTGTCGCTCACAGCTCTATCCCCTTTCAGATCGCGACCAGGTTCGTCGGCCAGGTCATTGCTTGGTTACGGTCCATCGCCTGCTCGCCGAGCAGCGACGCGACGCTCGCCTGATAGGCCTGGCGCAACAGGCCGGGCAGCGGCTTGCCCGCGCGCACCGCCTCGCCAAAGCCCTCGAACTGCAGCATCGTCTCGTCATATTCGCCCCAGCCGAGCGACTCGCCGGGCGTCGTCACGGGCAGCTCGGGGAACCAGGTCGCGCCGCCGATCGGCACGGTGCGCTTGTGCCCGCGCGCGACGTCCTTGTGCATCCGCTGCAACGCCAGCACCTTGGCGGGCACTTCCTGATAGATGCGTCCCAGCTCCGGCTCGATCGTCCCCTTGCTGCCCTGGATCTGCTCCTCGCAGCCATAGCGCGCATTGTTGAGGAGCGAGGTGTAGATCAGTTTCCGCCCGCCGCTATATTCGTAGATCAGCGCGACATGGTCATAGACCTCGCGGCCATCCTTCCAGAAACATATGCTGCCCGACCCGATCACCCGCGTCGGTACCGCGTCGAGAAACCAGTTGCCGACCTGAAGCTGATGCGTCGCCAGCTCGGTCATCAGCCCCGCCGACCGGTCGCGGTACAGCCGCCAGTTGATCTGCCGGTCGTTCGCATCGGCGGGCACGGCGCGGCGCCAGGCATTGTTGCGGTGCCAGCTCGCGCGGATCTGCGTCAGCGTGCCGATCTCGCCCGCGCGCGCGCGCTTCAACGCGTTCAGGTAGGTCGGGTGGAACATCCGCTGGTGCCCGATCTGCAGGATCTTGCCCGCCGCCTTGGCGCGCGTGATCATCGCCCCGCAATCCGCGATCGTCCGCGCCATCGCCTTTTCGCACCAGACGTGCAGCCCGGCGTCGAACGCGTCGAAACAGAGCTTCGCATGCGTGTCGAGCGGCGTGGCGATGACCACCGCATCGATCCCGCGCGCATCGAGCATCGCGCGGTGATCGACAAAGCGCCGCGCGGTCGGCGCCCATTGCTGCGCCTTGACGAGGTTCGGCGCATAGCTGTCGCAGATCGCGACGACAGTGCAGTTGCGCGACTTGGCGATGTTCTGAATCAGCGCGCGACCGCGGTCGCCCGTGCCGATCACGCCCAGCCGCACCGGGTTCGACTTGACCGGCTCGGCGCCCGCCGCCGCGGAGGCCGCGGACACCGCCCAGGGTGCGGCCGTCGCCATCCCCGCGCCCGCCGTCGCCGTCAGCACGCGATCGATGAACGATCGTCGTGAAAGGTTGAAATCCTTGTCGGTCATGCCGCTTGCATCCTTGCTGTGTCGTCGGTCCGCGCCGCGGCCTTGGAAAGATCGTACAGGAACCGCCGCGCCGGCGCCGCGTCGAGCAGGCGTCGCGCGCGCGGCGCATCGGCGACGAGGAGTGCGGTGCTCATCGCCTCCGCTATGCCGCCGTTGCGGTCGATCGCCACGGTACAGCGCGCGGCGGTCACGATCCCGCCATCGGTGGGGCGGATCATCGCCGCGCGCTCGGGCGCCTGCGTGCCCGCACCGACCGTCGTCGAGATCGACAGTGCCTCGTCAACCAGCTCGACCTCGACCAGTAGCGCGTCGGAGCGAGACGGATCGGGGATCGCGAACGGCCATCCGCCGCCCAGCGGATGCTCCCCGATCACCGCGATCGAGCTTTCACCCGCGGACAGGCACGCGCAGACGACGCCAGCATCGCGCAGCGCGGCGCCCGCGCGGTCGAGCGCGAAGCCCTTGCCGAAGCCGCCGAAATCGAGCGCGAGCGGCCGGGTCGCGGCGATCCGTGCGGTGCTGCGGTCGAACACGAGATCGCCCCAGCCCGCCCCGGCGAACCGCCCATCGGCGGCCGGATCGAACAGGCCTAGGGTCAGGGCATGCGCCTCTTCGATCGCGATCAGCGCCTCGATCAGCACCGGATCGTCGATCGCGACGCCGTGCCCGGCGAGCAGTTCGTCGTTGAGCGCGGTCGTCGGCGACGGCCGGTGGATCGTCAGCGCGTCGTCGACGCTCTCGATCGCACGACGTGCTGCGACCATCGCATCCTCAGACCCTGAACCGAAGACGTGAAGCTCGATCCGCGTCCCCATCGCGACGAAGCGCTCGACCCGCGCGGCGATACCCACGTCAGGCCTTGACCTCCCAGCCGGGTTCGTACGCGACCGACCACAACTTCATCGCCTCGGCACTGCTCGGCCTGCCGGTCGTCGGATCGACGGTCAGAACACTGTTGGTGCGATAGGCCATGTTGCCCAGATGGCAGAGCGTCGTGCTGATATGCCCCTCGGTGATCGGCGAGTTGAGCGTGGTGGCCTTGCCGCGGATCACGTCGACGAAATTGTTCGCGTGATAGACGTCGAGCACACCCTCGCCAACCGTGCCGGTCGTTTCCGAGGTCGCCTTGGCCATTACCTGCCGGATCGACTTGCCCGCCAGATCATAGAGTTCGAACCCGTTGCGATCGACCACGGCCGACCCCTTGGTGCCAAGCAGCAGCACGCCGCGGCCGCGGCCATAGGTCTGCATCGCGTTGCAGCTCTGCCCGTTCCAGCGGATCACCCGGTCGTTGTCGTAGTTCAGGTCGAGCGACAGCGAGTCGTACATCTCCCAGTCGTCGCCCGCGTGGAAGCGCTTGGCCCCCTTCGCCTCGACCTTCGTCGGATAGGTCACCCCCATCAGCCAGCGCGCGATGTCGAGTTCGTGCATTGCGTTGTTGCACAGCTCGCCCGTTCCATATTGCCAGAACCAGTGCCAGTTATACGGCACCAGGTTCGACCGGTACGCCGCACGTGGCCGCGGGCCCTGCCACATGTCCCAGTCGAGCGTCGCGGGTGGGGCGACCTGCTGCCCCTTGCCGATCGATCCGCGATTATTGGCGTACCAGGTCTGCGCCTCGTACACGTCGCCCAGCTCGCCCGCCTGAACCAGTGCGAGCAGCTGCCGCGTCTCGGGGCTCGAGCGCTGCTGGTTGCCGACCTGCAGCTGGCGCCCGGTGCTCTTCTGCGCGGCGATCATCGCCTCGCCCTCGGCCGGCGCAATGCCGATCGGCTTTTCGCAATAAACGTGATGGCCCGACTTCATCCCGTCGACCGCCAGCTTGGCGTGCCAGTGATCGGGCGTCGCGACGGTGATGATGTCGATCGCCTTGTTGTCGAGCAGCTTTCGATAATCGCCTTCGGTCCGCGGCGCGGCATGGCCCTTCGCGGCAAAGGCCGCCGCGCGCTTGGCCAGTACCGCCGAGTCGACGTCGCAGAAATGCGTGACCTCGACGTTCGGGACCTTGGTGAACGCGCTCATATGCGCCTGGCCGCGGCTGTTCACGCCGACGATCGCGACGCTGAGCCGGTCGTTCGCGCCCTTGATCCGTGCATAGCTGCGCGCGGTCATCGCCATGCCCAGCGTCGCGCCCGCGCCCTTTATCATCGTCCGACGGTCCATCGTTTGATCCCCCTTAGAGTGTACGCAGCTTGATCGACCGGAACTCGACCCGGTCGCCATGATCCTGGAGCAGGATCGGCCCCTGCACGGCGTCGCCGAACCCGGCGATCCCGGCATATTTGCTTTGCGCCACCAGCGCCCGGAACGCCGGCGACCCGCGGTCATATTCGACCATCTTGAACCCGTTCAGCCAGTGCTCGACACGCGCGCCGCGCACCACGATCACCGCCCGGTTCCATTCGCCCGGCGGGTTGATCCGCTTGCCCGGGCTTGCCGGGTCGGACAGGTTCTTCGCCGCGATCAGATCGTAGAGCGAGCCGAGCGTCCGGTTGCCGTCGCGACCCATCTTCGCATCGGGATGCCGCGCATCGTCGAGCAGCTGATATTCCAGCCCGAGCGCCTCGCCCTTGCGCTTCAGCAGGCCGGCATCGACGAAATACTTGATCCCGCTGTTCGCGCCGGGTGCCAGCTTGAAATCGACCGAAAGCTCGAAATCGCGATATTCGCGGGTCGTGACGAGGTCGCCGCCGCCGCCGTCCACGCGCAGCACGCCGCCGGCCATCGTCCACCCCTTCGCCGGAAACGCCGTCCCCTTCGCGCTGCGCCAGCCGGCACCTGTCTTGCCGTCCCACAGCAGTTTCCAGCCCTCGCGCTGCTCCTCTGCGGACAGCCGATTGCTCAGCCAGCCCTGTTGCGGCAGCGCGGTCGCGGGCATCGCGTAGCGCGCCGGCGCATCGGTGATCACGCGGACGTTGCGGAACCGCACCTCGGGGTGCCGCGCGGCGTCTGCATCGGGGATCGCATGGACCTGGAACGCGATGAAGCCGCGCGCATCGACATCGTCGACGGTATCGGTCGCGGGCACGCCGTTGATCCAGCTGCGCAGTCGCGTGCCGATCGCCTCGACACGGTAGTGGTTCCAGTCGCCCGAGCGGAAGGTCTGCCGCGCCGGCGCGTTGCGGCCGAGCGTGTACAGCCATTGCCGGCGCTGTTCGTCATACATGCCCGCGCTCCACGCGCGCGCCGATGGATCGATCTCGACCTGATAGCCGTGCACAACGCCGCTGCGATAATCGGGCCGGCTCTGTCCGCGGATCATCATCCCCGAATTGAGCGCAGGGTCGGTCTTCGCATCGAACTCGACGATGAAGTCGCCATACTGGGCCTCGGACACGAGCCAGCTATTGGTCTTGCTGGGCTCGGCGCGCCCGATCAGCTCGCCATTCTCGAACGCATAGGTCGCGTTGCCCCCGGTCGCGCGCCAGCCCGCCAGCCCCGCGCGCGGCGTCACGTCGCGCCACGGTGCTTTTGACTGATCGGTGGACGATTGAGACGCAGGGGCCGCGTCGACCGACGGCTGCAGCTGCATCGGTGCGGCCGCCAAGCTCAGAATTGCGAGTGCTCGAACCATTCGCCTCCCCTTTTCTCTTTTCTGCGAGCACGGGCTGGGCAGCCCTATCCGGACAGGTCCGGTCATCTCGCATCGTTTCACCGCCGACATGTCGCTGTCGTACGTCTCTCCAAAACCGACCCTAATTTGTGGTCGGGCCACATGCAAACAGATTGTAAGGCATTTTATCGATGTTTCCGCTGGTTCGGGGCTTACCGGACTTGACGATGCCGGTGTCCGCGCGATGTAGGGGACGGCGCCGCTGTTCAGGCTGCCGTCTATCGAACGAGGAATGCAATGCAGGACGCTGAAGGCGGCGGTAAACTCTACCGCAAGATCGTGCAGGCGATCATGAAGGACATCGCGGACGGCGTGTTTCAGGTCGGCGGCCGCCTGCCCGCGGAGCGCGATCTGACGGAGCGGTTCCAGGTCAGTCGTCCGACGATCCGCGAGGCGATGATCGCGCTGGAGATGAAGGGCATGGTCGAGGCCCGCAAGGGCTCGGGCGTGTTCGTGCTGGCATCGTCATCGAACGACTCGGAGCAGGAACTCGATATCGGCGCGTTCGAGATCACCGAGGCGCGCCGCCTGCTCGAAGGCGAGGTCGCTGCGGTCGCCGCGACCGAGATCACCGAAGAGCAGCTGGTCGAGTTGCGTGGCCTGCTGGCGCAGATGGATCAGGACGACACGATCGCGGCAGAGGACGCGGATCGCCGGTTCCACATCGCGATCGCCGAGGCGACCGGCAATGCGGTGATCATCTCCGCGGTGGCCGACTTCTGGGACATGCGCTTCCGCTCGCCACTCGCGCGCGAGGTTCTGGCGAAGGCGGGAAGCCTCGGCACGGAGAACCGCATGGCCGAGCACGGCCGGATCCTGACCGCGCTGGAGGCCCGCTCGCCGATCGACGCGCGCAACGCGATGCGCGATCACCTCGCGCGTGTGATCGACCACCTGCTCGACGTCACCGAGACCGAAGCCGTCGAACGCGCGCGTGCTGCGACTGTCCAGCGCCGCCGTGCCCTGGCGCGACGCTCGGTCTGACGCACCCCAAAATATTGGTCAAACTATTTGTCTGACCAAATGATTCCATATTGTCATATTTCTGTGGCCCTGATACCTGACGACCTACGTCGACCCTAGAAAACTGGGGCGGCACAATGTCGGGCCGCGCCGACTCAGCGCGACCGGCCTATCGGGAGAGGGTCCTTGAGCCAGAAGAGCTTCGATAAGCGCATGCTGCTTATCTCGACGAGCGTCATTGGTCTGTTGATCGCCGCGCCGGCCATGGCCCAGCGAACCGCGGGCAGCCAGGTGCCGCAACCAGCAGATAGCCAGACGAGTTCACCCGATCCCGTCGACCCGACCCAGGCCACGTCCGAGCCGGAAAACGCCGATATCGTCGTGACCGGGTTCCGCGCCTCGCTGAACAACGCACTCAACCAGAAGCGTAACGAGACCGCCGCGATCGACAGCATCGTCGCAGAGGATATCGGCAAGTTCCCCGATTCCAACCTCGCCGAGTCGATGCAGCGCATCCCCGGCGTCGCGCTATCGCGCGGTGACGGCGGCGAGGGCCGCAACATCTCGGTCCGCGGCCTCGGCGCGCAGTTCACGCGCGTCCGCATCAACGGCATGGAAGGCGTCTCACAGGTCAGCGGTACCGACATTCGCGGCGGCGTCGCGACCGGCCGTTCGTTCGACTTCGTGACCTTCCCGACCGAAATCTTCTCGGCACTGTCGGTCCGCAAGACGCTGTCGGCGGATGTCGAGGAGGGCTCGCTCGGCGCGACGGTCGACCTGCGCGCGCCCAAGCCGTTCGACCAGAAGAAGAGCTTCGTGCTCACCGGCACCGCGCGCGGCATCTACAACGACATCAGCAAGAAGGCCGATCCGCGCCTGTCCGCGCTGGTCTCCAAGCAGTTCGGCGACACGTTCGGCATCCTTGGCAGCATCGCCTATTCGAAGCGACATATCGCCGAATATGCCTATTCGGCCGCCGATGTCGTGCCGACCACGGTCTATGGCCAGGCGCAGCCTGCGGGCACCGCGAATGCCGGCGTGATCTTCCCCTTCTGCACCCCGGTCGGCTACAGTTTTCGCGGGGCCGCGACGAACAGTCCGACCGCCGGCTACGCCCAGCCGAACGGCACGCCGATCGGCGCAGACGCCAATAATTGCAGCACCGGAAATCCGCGCACGAGCACGGCGGCGGCCTATGATTATGTCATGAGCCGGACCGGGGTGAACGGTCGTCCGGGCGGCGGCGTCTATCTCCCCCGCCTGCCGCGACCGGCGAAAAGCGACCAGGAACAGCAGCGTCTCGCGGGCACGCTGACGCTGCAATGGAAGCCTGGCGACAATACCGACATCTCGCTCGACGGGCTGTATTCGCGGTTCAAGGTGGATCGGCTCGACACCTATTTCGATGCACGCTCGTTCGGGCGCGCGATCTCGAACAACGGCCAGCCGCTGACGTCGGTCCGCGAGATCGAGGTCGATGACAATGGGTCGCTGATCCACGGGCTGTTCGACGGCGTCGATCTGCGGTCGGAGATGCAGCAGGAGAAGTTCACCTCGACCTATCGCCAGGTCAATCTGAACCTCGACCACCGCTTCTCCGACACCGTCCGGGTCTATGGTCTGGCCGGCATCAACCAGTCGCGGCTCGACGTCGACCGCCTGCAGGTCGCGATCGATGCCAATGACACGCGCGACTTCTCGATCGACTTCCGCGACAATCCCGACATTCCGAAGATCGGCTACGGGATCGACACGACCAATCCCGCGCTCTTCCAATATGGCCCGCCGCTCGCGAACGGCGACCAGCGTGGCCAGTTGTCGAATTTCATCCGTCGCAACACGATCACGAGCAAGACCTTCGAACTCAACGGCGAATGGGAGGCCGCCCCCGACTTCACGCTGCAGATCGGCGGTCAGTATCGCACCAACAAATATACCGCGCGGGAGCGGCAGCTCGCCACCAACACGCCACTCGCGCTCCCGTCGGGGGTGACGCTCGCCAGCCTCACCACCGTGACGACTGGCATCGGCAGCAACCTGGACGGGCTGTTGCAGGATTTCGTCTCGATCGATCCCGAGAAGTTCCGCGACGCGGTCGGGCTCGACAACTATGTCTATTGCAGCCTCGAATGCGCCAAGGGCACGTATGGCGGCGTCGATGAGAAATATGCCTCGGGCTATGCGATGGTGAAGTTCAACACCGCCAATTCGCTGCCCTTCGCACTGCGGGGCGATGCGGGCGTACGGTACGTCCATACCAAGCTCGACACCTATGGCCCGATCACCTCGGCAGCGCCCGCGGGGTCGCTCTATCCCTCGCGGTTCGTGATATCGGAGGTCGGCCGCAGCTATGACGACTGGCTGCCGTCGGCAAACCTCGCGCTCGACATCACGCCCGACCTGATCGCGCGCGCCTCGGTCGCGCGCGTCATGTCACGGCCGGCCTATGGGCAGCTGATCCCCGCAGGCTCCGCGAACCTCGTCATCCAGACCGCAACCTTCAGCAATCCCTTCCTCGAACCGATCCGTGCCAACACGTTCGACGCCGCGCTCGAATGGTATTTCGCCAAGAGCTCGCTGATCTCGGTCGCGTATTTCTACAAGAATATCGAAAGCTATATCCAGACGACCAGCCAAGCGGTCGCGTTCCAGGATATCGGCCTGCCGCTGACGCTGCTCAACGGAACGCAGTTGCGCCCGACCGACGTGTTCACCGTCCAGCGCAGCAACAACACGGAAGGCGGGCCACTGCGCGGGTTCGAGGTCAACGTCCAGCTGCCCTTCACCTTCCTCCCCGGCGTGCTGCGCAATTTCGGCGCGCTCGGCAACTTCACGCGGGTCCGGTCGAACATCAACTACGTCATCTCGCCGACATTGTCCCGGACCGCGCCGCTGGTCGGGCTGTCGCCCGAAACGGCAAGCGGGACGCTCTATTACGAAGACGACAAGTTCAGCATCCGCTCGACGGTCAACTATCGCGCGGCCTTCCTGACCGCCGTCCCCAGCGGCTCGGTCGACGCGGATTCGACCGCCAATGCGAGTTCGATCTTTGTCGACGCCTCGGCCTCGTACAACCTCAACGAGCATATCAAGTTGATCGCCGAAGTATCGAACATCACGGACGAAACCAATCGCCTGACGGTCGACACGGTGCGTCAGGATCCGCTCTACACATCCTATTTCGGCCGCACCTACGCGCTGGCGGTCAATTTCCAGTTCTGAGGACTTCATGGTTCTGGTCGGTATCGGCGCGCCCCCCCCCTGCCGATGTCGACCCGATCTCCGGGTGCGCTGCACGTCACGTGCGGCGCACCCGGTTCTTTCTTCGACGACGGTGCCGACGGCGCGCCGCATGGGTCCGGGCCTTCATCGTCACGAACACGCTGAACACATATTTCAGGGACCGGGCCTCATGATCGTGCCATCCATTCTTTTCGCGCTTGCAGGGTTACAAACGACAGCGGCGCCCGCGGCGACCGCCGAGCATGTCGCGATCCAGGCCGCGGACATCGATCGCAGCGCGGCCTTCTATCACGAGGCGTTCGGCCTGCGGGTCATCCCGACGCCGCTCAAGAACCGCCGCTGGCTCGATCTCGGCAACGGCCTCGCACTCCACATCCTCGACGGCCGTACGACGCCGAAACCCTCGAACCGGAACGAGCATCTGGCGCTGCACGTCGACGACCTCGCCACCGTCATTGCCTGGCTCGACCAGCACGGACGCGTCTGGACCGACCTTGCGGGCACACCGCACACGATGCAACTCCGGTTCGACGGCGTCCGCCAGATCTATGCGCAGGATCCCGATGGCTATTGGCTGGAGATCGGGGACGCACGCGGCACGGCGCCACGATGACGTGGCGGCCGATCGAGACCGAGGGTATCAAGCGGCGCTTCTCTTGGCCGCCTGCCTTACCGGAGAGACGAGCACGCTGTTTGATCTTTTTGGATTTGCGCTGCACCCCGGCCCCTGAAAGACATCTGCACGACACATAAACTGGTGTACGCTGCCCCTCGGCGCGGTGCGCCACAGGAGAGATCGCCATGTCGTTCGTTGTCAATGGAAACGCCGTCCCGGGACCGGCGGATCCCCGTGTCTCGCTGCTTGATCACCTCCGGGAGACGCTTCACCTGACGGGCACCAAAAAGGGTTGCAATCAGGGTGCGTGCGGGGCCTGCACGGTGCTGGTCGATGGCGAGCGGATCCTGTCCTGCCTCGCGCTGGCGGTCCAGTATGACGGACGTGAGATCACGACGATCGAGGGCCTGGCCGAGACCGCGGCGCTTCACCCGTTGCAGGCGGCGTTCATCGAGCATGACGGGTTCCAGTGCGGCTATTGCACACCCGGGCAGATCTGCTCAGCGATCGGCATGGCCGCGGAGGTGCGCCGCGGCGTGCCAAGCCATGTCAGCGCCGACCTCGCCGCCGACGTGGTCCTGACCCGCGACGAGATCCAGGAACGAATGAGCGGCAATCTGTGCCGTTGCGGCGCGCATAACGGCATCATCGATGCGATCCAGGCGACGATGGCGCCACAGGCGACAGCCGAGACGAGCGCGGAGATGGCGGCATGACGCCTTTCACCTACCTGCGTGCCGATACCGTGAACGATGCCGTACGACTGGGTGCGGGCGAAACCGCGGCCTTTCTCGGCGGCGGCACCAATATCGTCGACCTGATGCGTGAGACCGTCGCCCGCCACGAGACATTGGTCGACGTGACCCGCCTGTCCGCTGCGGTCACCGAGACGGCAGAGGGCGGACTGCTGATCGGCGCGGCCGCTACCAACACGGCGGTCGCCGAGCATCACGGCGTGCGAACGCGCTATCCCATGCTGTCGCGCGCGATCCTGGCGGGGGCGTCTGCGCAGATCCGCAACATGGCGACGGTCGGCGGCAACCTGCTGCAGCGTACGCGCTGTACCTATTTCTATGACACCGACGGATCGCACTGCAACAAGCGCGTGCCCGGTACGGGGTGCGATGCCCGCGAAGGGTTCAACCGCATCCACGCGATTCTCGGCGCATCCGATGCCTGCGTCGCGACGCATCCCTCCGACATGTGCGTTGCACTGACCGCGCTCGACGCTGTCGTGCATATCGAGGGACGCGACGGCGCGCGGACGCTGCCCTTTGGCGAGCTCCACCGCCTGCCGGGCGATCGTCCCGACCTCGACACCGTGCTGGCGGCGGGCGAGCTGATCACGGCGATCGAACTGCCGCCGCTCGGCTTCGCGGCCCGATCGACCTATCGCAAGGTGCGCGACCGGGCGAGCTATGCCTTCGCGCTGATCTCGGTCGCCGCGGCGATCGAGATGGACGGCGACCGGATCGCCGACGTCCGGATCGCGTTCGGCGGCGTCGCGCACAAGCCATGGCGCGCGACCAAGGCAGAGGCCGCGCTGCGCGGTCAATTGGCCAGCGAGGCCGCCTTCCGGGCGGCTGCAGCCGCGGAGTTCGCCGATGCGCGGCCGCTTCGCGACAATGCGTTCAAGCCCGAACTGGCGACGCGAACGCTGGCCGCGGTGCTGGCCGAGCTGGCGAAGGGAGACGTGGCATGAGCATCATCGATAGCGCAAAGCAGAAGGCGCAGGGCCTGATGCAGGGCGCGATGGAGAAGCTCGTTCCGCTGGCACCCGACAGCTGGATCCCCGGCGGCCGGCCCGATCCGCTGATCGCACACAAACACGGGCTGATCGGCACGCCGGTATCGCGCCTCGACGGCGCGCTGAAGGTCAAGGGCGAGGCAGGCTTCGCAGCGGAGTTCCGCTTCGACGACATGGCCTATGCGGCACTCGCCTATGCGACAATCCCGCGCGGCCGGATCACCGCGATCGACAGCGCGGCCGCGGAAGCCGCGCCGGGTATCGTCCTGGTGATGACCCACCTCAACGCGCCGCGGATGAACACGCCGGGCGTGTTCGGCTCGTCCCCGACCGCGGTGGGCCCCGCCGACCTGCCGATCCTGCAGGACGACCGCATCCACTGGAACGGGCAGCCGATCGCCTGCGTCCTCGCCGAGACTCAGGAGCAGGCTGATCATGCAGCGTCGCTGCTCGGCTTCACCTATGATGCGGAGCCGTCGACGACCAGTCTCGAAGGCGCGAAGGCGAACGGGCGCGAACCGGGCCTGTTCATGGGCCAGCCGCTGCACAACCGAATCGGCGATGCCGACGCCGCACTCGCCACCGCGCCGCATGTCGTCGATCAGGTCTATCGCACCCCGCGCCACAACCACAATCCGATCGAACCGCATGCCGCGACGATCGCATGGATCGACGGCGCGCTGGTGATTCACGACGCGAGCCAGATGGTCACCGCCCAGGCGCAGACGATCGGCGAGGTCTTCGATCTCAAGCCCGACAAGGTCCGGTTGACCTCGCCCTATGTCGGCGGGGGTTTTGGCTGCAAGGGCTTGTGGGATCACCAGATCATCGGTGCCGCCGCGGCGAAGCTGGCAGGCCGCCCGGTGCGGATCACGCTGTCGCGCGAGGGTGTATACCGGGTCGTCGGCGGGCGATCCCTCACCGAGCAGCGGGTTGCGATCGGCGCGACCGCGGAGGGCCGCTTCGATGCGCTGGTACATACCGGCCTGTCGATCATGACGCCACACAACAACATGCCCGAGCCGTTCATCCTCGGCACGCGTGCCGCCTATGCCTGCCCCAATATCAGCCTGCAGGTCGACATCGCGCGGATGAACATGCTGGCCAACACCTTCATGCGCGCGCCGGGCGAGGCGGTGGGCACCTTCGCGCTGGAATGCGCGGTCGACGAACTCGCGGTCGATCTGGGCATCGACCCGGTCGAGCTGCGGATCCTGAACGAGCCGGACAAGGACCCGACGTCGGGCCTCGCCTTCTCGTCGCGCCATATCGTCGAGGCGTGGCGCAACGGTGCGGATCATTTCGGCTGGGCGGATCGCAGTGTCGAACCGGCCACGCGCCGCGATGGCGAATGGCAGATCGGCATGGGCTGCGCGACCGGAACCTATCCCTATTACCGGATGCCCGGCGCACAGGCGCGCATCACCCTCACGCGGGACGGCGATGCCGTGCGCGCGTTGATCGAGGTCGCGGCGGCGGAAATGGGCATGGGGACCTCGACCACCACCGCGATCGTCGGCGCGGAGCGACTGGGTCTGTCGCTCGATCAGGTCGAGGTCGGCTATGGCGACTCTTCGATCCCGGGCGCGATCATGGCGGGGGGATCGCAGCAGACCGCGGCGATCGGCGCGGCCGTCATCGCGGCGCATAACGCACTGGTCGCCGAGCTGCTCAAGCTCGCCGGCAACGACTCGCCGCTAGCGGGGCTGTCGGCGGATACGGTCGGCAGCGAGGATGCCGGGCTGGCGAAGATCGACGACCCGTCGCAGCGGGAAAGCTACGCCTCGATCCTGACGCGTGCGCAGCGCGACAGCGTCACCGTCACCGCCGCGGCGTCGCAACCGCTCGAACTGATGCACTGGTCGATGCACTCGCACAGCGCGATCTTCTGCGAGGTGCGAGTCAATGCGGTTACCGGTGAGACACGCGTCAGCCGGATCCTCGGATCGTTCGATTGCGGCCGCATCCTCAACCCCAAGACGGCAAAGAGCCAGTTCCGCGGCGGGATCATCATGGGGCTCGGCATGGCGCTGATGGAGGAAACGCAGTTCGACGAACGCAATGGCCGGATCATGAACCCCAGCCTTGCCGAATATCATATCCCCGTGCACCTCGACGTTCCGGAGATCGACGTCATCTGGACCGATATCGCCGATCCCCACACGCCGATGGGTGCGCATGGTATTGGCGAGATCGGCATCACCGGCGTCGCGGCGGCGGTCGCCAATGCGGTCTACAACGCCACCGGCAAGCGCGTCCGCGATCTGCCGATCACCCTCGACAAACTTCTATAGGGTGGCCCTTTAGGGGAAGCGCGACACGCGCCGGTCGGGCAGTCGCCGACCGGCGCTGTGCTGTCCCCCCGCCGCGCTTCGAACCGTTTGCGGCACCGAACGCCCCCGTGCGAACAGCGGCGCACCGGCGACGGGTGCATGGATCGCCCGCGCCCGTGTCTCGCTACCGGTTTCGGAACGTCGTCATATTCTGCCGCGACAACGCCCCTCCTTACCGCCGTGCCGGGATCTAGCGGCTGCTCGCGCGTTACAGCTTGCTGCCCTCCTCCTCCCCCACGCCAACGGAAGACCACATCATGTCCGACCAGACCGACAGCCCCGTCCTTCAGCCCGTCACGATCGGCGATCTGCGACTGCAGAACCGTATCGTCATGGCGCCGCTGACGCGCAGCCGCTCGAATGACGACGGTGTCCCGCCCGACTTTGCCGCCGACTATTACGCGCAGCGTGCCGATGCCGGCCTCATCATCAGCGAAGCGACCAACATCTCGCCGCAGGCGCGCGGCTATGCGATGACGCCCGGCATCTGGTCGGACGCGCAGGTTGCCGCATGGACGCCGATCGTCGAGGCCGTCCACCGGCGTGGCGGGGCGATCTTCCTTCAGCTGTGGCACACCGGCCGCATCTCGCACCCCGATCTCCACGATGGTGCGCTCCCCGTCGCGCCGTCCGCGATCAAGGCGGAGGGCCAGGCCTTCACGAATGACGGGATGAAGGATTTCGTCACCCCACGCGCGCTGGAGACGGACGAGATCCCCGCGATCGTCGAGGATTACCGCCGCGCTGCCGAACAGGCGAAGGCCGCCGGCTTTGACGGCGTCGAGGTCCATGCCGCGAACAACTATCTGCTCGAACAGTTCATCCGCGACAGCACCAACCAGCGCAGCGACGTCTATGGCGGCTCGATCGAGAACCGGCTGCGCTTCCCGCTCGACGTGGTTCGCGCCGTGGTCGATGTCTGGGGTGCAAACCGCGTCGGGATCCGCATCTCGCCCGCGACGACCGAGCCCGGCAAGACCCCGCTCGACAGCCAGGTCGGGCGGACCTTCGACACGTTCGTCGATGCCCTGTCGGAGATCGGGCTGCTGTACATCCATGATATCGAAGGCGTGACCCAGCAGACGCGCGACGTGCCGGACGGCGTCGACTTCCAGGCGCTGCGCAAGCGCTTCTCGGGTGCGTACATCGCCAACAACCAGTATACGCTGGAGCTCGCCGAGAAGACACTAGCGGAAGGCAATGCCGACCTGTTCAGCTTTGGTCGCCCCTTCCTCGCCAATCCCGATCTCGTCGACCGGCTGCGCACCGGCGCACCGCTGGCCGAGGCGCCGAAGCAATATTGGTATGGCGGCGGCGCGCTCGGCTATTCGGACTGGCCCGGCATGAACGGGAAGATCGAACTCTCGTAATCCGGCAGAGCGTCTGAGGTGGCCGAGGGGACGCTGGGCCGGCACACATCGTGCCGCCCTCGTCCCCGATCAGCCACAGCAGCGCTTGTGCTTTTTCCCCGACCCGCAAGGGCACGGATCGTTGCGACCGACTTTCGATGCCGTCGTCGCCGATGCGTCGGGTGACGACGGGCCAGCGACGCTCACTTGCGCTGCGTACAGGCGCTGAACGGCTTCGGTCAGTTCGGCCGGCGCCCGGTCCTGAAGCGCGTTGATCTCAACGCTGTCGAGGTCGCTCTCATTGCTCGCGACCGCGATCAGCGTTGCCAGCTGCGACCACGGGGCCGCCCTTGTGGGGTCGTCGGCGAGCGCATCCCAGGCCTCGGGGCGCAGCGCGACCGCATCGGTCAGGCCGTCGATCCAATATTCCCACAAAACTTCGCCATCACGCTCGTCAACGTCGAAGATCGGCTGAAGCTTGCCGCGGGCAAGGTCGCGTGCGATCTCATCACGCCGCGCCGCCACCGCATCGGCGAACCATTGCACGTCGAGCGGATTCTCGAAGGGCGGCGTGCCGTCGGACTCGCTTCCCCAGATCACCGTCATCCACTCACTCGGCGCGATCGCCGCCGGGCAGATCAGCAGCCCGGTGAGGAAGCCGTCGAGCTCGGTGAGCAACATCGGTTCCTCGACGGCGAGATCGGCGAGCGCGCCATCGAGGCGCCGGAAGCGTGAAGGGAATCGCTTCACAGGCTGAGCGCGCGGCGGCGCATCTCGGCCTGTGCCATCTCGCGCAACGGGGTCGCCTCGCCCGCAGCGAAGATGTCCGCGAGGTCGAGCAGATCCTCGTCGCCAAGAGCATTCACCGAGGCCTCGACGGCCACGAGGCGATCGAGCGCGCGCGCCGTTACCATCCCCTGGCGCTTGGTTCGTATTTTGAGCATCGCCGTCCACTAGCAGAACCGGTCAGGATTTACAGGCGCAGACCACGTCCATGATCCGGCACGCATCGACGTGCGGGTGGCAGCCACCCGGCGCACCGGATCGCAATCTCGAAAATTGTCGCGCGCTTCAAACCGTCCCTGCCCTGACCACTCTATAATCAAGCTGACCTTGATAGGCGGTCCCCCGATTCCGCGGCTGGCGGCCAGATCGGCGTGACGTGTGAGATTCAGACGACGGCAAATGGCCGCCGTGTTGTTTGAGCTATTGATTTACATGATGCAGCACAAAGGAATCCGTTAATGTTGGCAAAGATCCTCGGCGGCGTCTCGTCAGACGTCCTCACGTCCGAATTGGCGCGCCTCGAGAGCATGTTTGCCGATGGTGACTTTTCGCAACGGGCGAATACTTCGCTCGCCAATGGCCAGACCCAGACGGTGCTCTGCGCGATCAACCAGATGCTCGATCGCGCGCTGCGCCCGGTTGGCCAGTTGAGCGCCCGGATCGACGACTGGAGCGCTGCGCATGACAAGGGCGATATCGACGCCGTCCTGCCGGTCGACGAGTTTCACGGAACGTTCGCGGTCATGGCGAAGCGGCTCAACCTTCTGGTCGGCAGCCACATCGCGGTCAAAAGAACCGCGATGGCCTGCGTCAGGGAATTCAGCGAGGGCAACTTCGCCGCCCCGCTGGAGCGTTTCCCCGGCAAGAAGGCGTTCATCAACGAGACGATCGAGACGCTGCGCGCAAATCTGCAGGGCCTGATCAGCGAACTGAACCACATGTCCTCCGAGCACGACAAGGGCGACATCGACGTCATCGTCGCGGCCGACCGGTTCAAGGGCGACTTCGGCACCATGGCGCGCGGCGTCAACACCATGGTCGCCAACCATATCGCCGTGAAGAAGAAGGCGATGGCCTGCATCAAGGCGTTTGGCGAAGGCAATTTCGACGCGCCGCTCGAGACCTTTCCCGGCAAGAAGGCGTTCATCAACGACACCGTCGAGACGCTGCGTCGCAACCTGCGCGATATCATCGGCGAGGTGGAACGGCTGATCAAGGCATCGACGGCGGGCGAGCTCGGCCAGCGCGGTGACGAGACGCGCTTCGTCGGGGATTTCGCCGGACTGGTCTGCGGGATCAACGCGATGCTCGACGCGACGCTGCTGCCGATCGAGGAGGGCAATCGCGTCCTGAACCTCGCCAGCGTCGGTGACCTGCGCGAGATGGTCGAGATCCCCTGCCAGGGCGACCACCGCCGCATGAAGGATTCGATCAATGCGCTGGTCGACAATCTGCGGGTAAGCGCCAGTCTCGCCGACAAGATCGCCGACGGTGATCTGAGCTTTGCGCATCAGCCATTGTCCGACCAGGATACGCTTGGACAGGCGATCGTGCGGATGGTCGACAATCTGCGGGTGAGTGCCGATCTGGCCGACAAGATTGCCGATGGCGATCTGGCGGTGTCGCACCAGCCTATGTCCGACAAGGATGTCCTCGGCCAGGCGCTCGTGCGGATGATCGAGCAATTGCGCAACGTCGTCGGCAAGGCCAGCGGCGCGGCCGACAATGTCTCGGCCGGAAGCCAAGAGCTGTCGGCCAGTTCCGAGCAGGTCTCGCAAGGCGCGACCGAGCAGGCGGCTGCTGCCGAAGAAGCGTCCTCGGCGATGGAAGAGATTGCCGCCAACATCAAGCAGAGCGCGGACAATGCCGCGCAGACCGAAAAGATCGCCCGCCAGTCTGCGAAGGACGCCGAACTCAGCGGGATCGCGGTCCAGCGCGCGGTCAACGCGATGCGGACGATCGCCGAGAAGATCGGCATCGTCCAGGAGATTGCCCGCCAGACCGATCTGCTCGCACTGAACGCCGCGGTCGAGGCTGCGCGCGCGGGCGAACATGGCCGTGGTTTTGCCGTCGTCGCGTCGGAAGTGCGCAAGCTCGCGGAACGCAGTCAGGTCGCGGCCGCCGAGATCGGGTCGGTGTCGTCGCAGACCGTCGCCGCGGCGACCGAAGCCGGCGACATGTTGACCAAGCTGGTGCCCGACATCAGCCGCACCGCCGAACTCGTCGCCGAGATCAGCGCGGCATGCCGCGAACAGGATATCGGCGCGGCACAGATCAACGAGGCGATCCAGCAGCTCGACCTGATCAGCCAGCAGAATGCCGGTGCGTCCGAACAGATCACCGCGACGTCGGAAGAACTGGCCTCGCAGGCCGAGGAACTCCAGGCCAGCATCGCCTATTTCCGGACCGGCGGCGGCGCGGATATCGGCCATCGCCGGCCGGCCCCGGCCGTGCAGCGCAAGGCAAGCGCGCGCAGTCCGATCGCCGCACGGCCAAGTGCCAAGGCCAAACGGCCAAAGCCCAATTCGATCGCCGACCAGCAGGCCCGCGTGAACGGCTTCGCGCTCGATCTGATCAAGGGTGGCACCGACGCCGACGACGATGCTTTCGGCGCGCAGGCGGCCTGAGCGCGGATTGCTGAGACGGGCGGCCTAGCCGGTAATCAGACACAACCGCTGACGCTGTGGTGAGGCGATCGCGCCGTCGGGCGCGATCGCCTTGCGGCGTTAATGACGACCTGATCGAAAATAAGCGATGGGTCCGGAACGGACCTCTTGGCCGCCGTCTATAATGAACCAGCGGACCTGGCCGCGCGACGCTGCCGGTCGGAGAGAATGGGGGAACGCATGGCGCAAATCATCCTTGTACCGGCCACCGTCACGACCAGCTCGGTGGTGCCGTTCGCCGCGGACCTCGCGTCGCAGCTCGAGCAGCATGACGCGATCGAACTCGATCTCTCCGCCGTTGCCGAAGCCGATGTCAGCCTTTTGCAGCTCATCTGCGCGGCGCGCCGTCAGGCCGAACGCGACGGCAAGTCCCTGCGCCTTGCAATGCCGGTGCATGACGCGCTGGCGGCGCTGCTCGAGCGTGCGGGCTTCCTCACCGATATCCCATCAGCCGATCAGAATTTCTGGTTTCACGGAGATTTGCCGCGATGAGCGCATCCATCCTTATCGTCGATGATTCCACCAGCATACGCGTCGCCATCCGTATGGCGCTGACCGGGGCTGGCTACACCGTCAGCGAGGCCGCCGACGGCGCGCAGGGCCTGAGCAAGGCCAATGGCAGCCGCTTCGACATGATCATCACCGATCTCAACATGCCCAACATGGACGGGCTGTCGATGATCCGCGCGCTGCGCAAGAACCCCGCGCAATGCGGTACCCCGATCCTGTTCCTCACCACCGAATCCGAGGATGCGATGAAGCAGCAGGCCAAGGCCGCCGGCGCGACCGGCTGGCTGGTCAAGCCGTTCGTTCCCGAACAGCTGATCCGGGTCGTGCGCAAGGTCCTCGGACGGTGAGCCAGAACGACCCCGTCGCCGCATTCCGCGTCGAGGCGGGCGAAGTGCTCGAACAGGTCGAGCAGGGCCTGCTCGATCTCGGTCACCGGCTGGACGATCACGAGCTGATCGACGCGGTGTTCCGCGGGCTGCACACGCTTAAGGGCTCGGGCGCGATGTTCGGCTTCGATGCGCTGGCCAGCTTCACGCATCACTGCGAGACCGCCTTCGACCGCGTCCGCAAGAACCTGTGCCCGCATGTTCCCGACAAGCTCGCCGCGGACGCGATCGGACTCCAGCAAAACCAGATCGAGGCCGCGCGGCGTGCCGAGACGATCGCAACGATTGCACGCGACATTCGCAGCAAGCTGTCCGCGGCGCACGGCGCGTTACAGATCGGCGACATCACCCGGCAGCGGCTCGAACATGTCGCGCAGGCCTGCAGCCTGCTCGGTACGGCGGTCGACGAGCTCAATCGTGCGGGCGATCCGGCTGCCGCCAGCGCGCTCGAAGGCCAGGTGATGGCGATGCTCGCGGCCCAGGTCGCTGACGCGGCTGCGGATCTCCAGAAGGAATCGCGTCTGTTGGGCGGCAATTTCCGCGCGATCGCAACGCAGGTCGCGACGATGGTGGCACCGCATGAATCGAGCGGCGTCGAGCGGACGAGTGATGGCGCGTTCCTGCAGCTGCTTGAGCAAAGCGTCGCCGATGTCGATGCGGTTACCGCGCAATTGCGCGACGCCGACATGCGGTCGACGGAATTGGGATCCGAAGCCTCCGCCACCGTCAGACGCCTGGGCGAAAGGCTGACGACGATCCACCGGGTCACGAGCGGCGTGCGGATCATGGCATGGAATTCCGATCTGCGCTCGTTCCGCATGGGTCGCGAGGGCGACGGGCTGGCGCGTATCGCGACCGAGATCCGCTGTGCCGTCAACACCCTGGAGGCTGTCTCGGCGTCGATCGCCAGCGCCTTCGAACAGCTGAACGACGCTGCCAACGCGATCGGGTCGCCCCCCGATGGCGACGAAGCGACGGCAGGGTCGCTGCCCGAGGCGCTCGCGGTCATTCGCGCGGGGGCGTTGCTCACGCGTCAGGGCATGTCCGGCCTCGACCGTGATGCGGGGGCGATCCACGACATCGTCGCGGAGATGACCAGCACGCTGGACTGTGAAACCGCCTTTGCCGAGCCGCTGGCGCGCATCAACGCGAAACTCGATGCACTGGCAATGCCGCTGGTCGAAGCGAGCCAGAGCATCTCGGCCACCGGCGAGCAGCTTTTTCACGCGATCAACGCACTCTACACGATGGCACGCGAACGCCAGGTGCACGCCCGCTTTTCGCCATCCCAGGACCAGCCCGAAGCCGAGGTCGCTGCGATGTCAGAGGAAGACGACGACTGCGACGGTCTGTTCTGAGGTCGCGGCGAGTCCTCGACTGGTTCGATCAGCCGAGACGATCGGCCTGAGTCCTGATCCACGCCGCGGTCTCGTCGGGCCGCGTCACCGGAATCATGTGGCCGCCATCGATCAGCGTCAGCGCGGCGTGCGGCACCATGTCGGCGAAGCGGGCGCCATGTACCTCGGGATCGAGAATCTGGTCGTCGCGGCCGTAGAGGATCGCGATCGGGAGCCAGAGGCCGTGATAGCGCGCGACCATCTCGGGCAGGTCGTCATTGGCGGCGACGAGATCGGCCGAGGCCGCCTCGAAATTTGCCGGCCGCGACACCAGCGCGCCGCCGCCGCGCGTCGCGAAATCGGCGGGCACGGGCTCGGGCGCGAACGCCGCCGCCGCGCCCTTCTCGCCCGCCAGGATGGCGGCGGGTGTGGCGAGCGTCCAGGCCACCGCCTTGCGCGCGGCGGGAGAGACGATCGCGAGAGCCGCGAACGCGCTCGGCGCGCTGTCCTGCGGCTGGGTGAGCGGCGCGATCAGCGCCAAGCCACCGACCGCTTCCGGGTGGTCGATCGCCAGCGCGAGCGCCACCGCGCCGCCAAGCGAATGGCCGACAACCAGTGGCTTCTCGAGCTCCAGCGCCGCGATGAAGCGCGCGATCTGGGCGGCTTGCGCGCGGATATTCGCCGTTTCCCCGGGCGCCGAATAGCCGGAGCCGGGCCGGTCGATCAGGATCACGCGGTAGTCGGTCGCGAGGCGGTCGAGCAGCGCATAGCTGAAGTTGCGCATCTGCCCGGCGAGGCCATGGATCATCACGACCGTCGGTCCGGTGCCGCGGTCGAGATAGTGCATCCGCCGGCCGTCAACGTCGATGAAGGCACCATCGGCGGGTATCATCCGCTCGGTCCGCCGCTGGCTCAGCTTCGCGAACAGCGCAAGACCGCCGACCGCCGCGATCGCGGCCGCGGCCGTCACCGCGCCGATCGAAACGGCAGAGCGCGATGATTCGACCGGCACCGGAGTGGCGGCACCGCGCGCCTTGCCGAACCGCATCGTTCCGTCCTCCAGTTTGCCGAATTTGAGCGCGGCGAGATCCAGCGCATAGTTCTGATG
The DNA here is from genome assembly GCF_000732685.2 of Sphingomonas sp. STIS6.2. Lineage (NCBI taxonomy): Bacteria > Pseudomonadati > Pseudomonadota > Alphaproteobacteria > Sphingomonadales > Sphingomonadaceae > Sphingomonas > Sphingomonas sp. STIS6.2. The sequence continues at coordinate 111,375 of NZ_JPDP02000159.1, read as the reverse complement.
CACCTTCCACGGCGCCTTGGACCCCTGATGTGGCAGGATGGCGTTGGCGCGCTGGACATAGCCCGAGGTGAAGCCGAGCATCGGCTCGGGTGTCACCGAGGGGTCGTCGTGCGTGGGCGTGCACATATCATAGCCGTTCGCGTCCATGTGCCGCAGCAAGCGGCAGGCGTAGCGGGCCGACAGATCGCATTTCAGCGTCCAGGATGCATTGGTATAGCCGAAGGCGAGCGCCAGGTTCGGCACGTCGCTCACCATCATACCCTTGTAGATCAACCGGTCGGCGGGGTTCACGACCTGCCCGTCGACGACGAGCTCGACGCCGCCCAGCAGGCGCAGGACGAGGCCCGTGGCGGTAACGACGATATCGGCGCGCAGTTCGCGGCCCGATCGAAGCGCGATGCCGGTCGGTGTGAAGCGGGCGACGTGATCGGTCACGATCTCCGCCTTGCCGCCGCGCATCGCCTCGAACAGGTCGGCATCGGGGACGAGGCAGATGCGCTGGTCCCACGGATCGTAGCGCGGTTCGAAATCGCGCTCGACCTCGTAATTCTCGGGCAACTGCGCGCGGACGCCCTTCAGGATCAGCGCCTTCATGTGATCGGGACGTTTGCGCGCATAGGCGTAGGTGGCGATGCCGAGTCCGACGCTCTTCCATTTGGTCGCGCTGTCGGCGAGCGTCCTGGGCAGCACGCGGTGCGTCCACCGCGCAAAGCCGTCCTGCGACGGGCGAGAGACGATATAGGTCGGCGAGCGCTGCAGCATCGTGACGTGCGCGGCCTTTTCGGCGAGCGACGGCACCAGCGTCACCGCGGTCGCACCGCTGCCGATCACCACCACGCGCTTGCCCGTCCAGTCGAGGTCGGCGGGCCAGTGCTGCGGATGGACGAGCTGCCCCGCATAGTCCTCGACACCCTCGAAGGGCGGCGTGAAGCCGGCGTCATAATCATAATAGCCGCTGCCCATGTACAGGAACCGGCAGATGATCCGCTCCGACGCGGCACCGTCCCGCTCGATCTCGACCGTCCAGCGCGCATCGGCGGACGACCAGACGGCGCGAACGACACGACGGCCGAAGCGGATATGCGCATCGATCCCGAATTCGCGCGCCGTATCGGCGATATAGTCGCGGATCGCGTCGCCGCCGGCGATCGCCTGGTCGCTCGGCCAGGGGCGGAAGGGGAAGCCGAGCGTGTACATGTCCGAATCTGAACGGATGCCGGGATAGCGGAACAGGTCCCAGGTGCCGCCGATCGCATCGCGCGCCTCGAGGATCGCGTAGCTCTTGCCTGGGCATTCGGTCTGGAAGCGATAGCCCGCGTCGATCCCCGACAGACCCGCACCGACGATCACGATGTCGAGCTCTTCCGCGGTGCCCGAGCCGGAGGGGATGGACGCAGTCTCAATTGCCATGCCGGAGTGCTCCGATAGAAGGATGCGACAGCAACCGCCGTTATCTGGAAACAGGAGTTATCACTTGAAATCGAGGGCGGCAAGCCAGGGCGGACGGCGCTATGGCGGTGCATCGGCTAGCGAGCGGCGCGTCGAGCGGCGCGGCCGGCTGATCCGCGCCGCAATCGCGCTCTATGGCGAGCAGGGCTATCGTCACACGACGGTGACCGCGGTCTGCCGCGCGGCCGGGCTGACCCCGCGCTATTTCTACGAAGCCTTCGCCAATAGCGAAGCGCTGCTTCTCGCGACGTTCGGGGAGGTCACGCAGTTCGTGACGCAGCGGGTCGCCGCGGCCGCCGATGCGGCGGGAGGGACGCCGGAGGATCGGCTGATCGCGCTGCTGACCGCCTATTACGACCTGCTGCGCGACGAGCCGGCCAGCGCGCGCGTCTTCCTGTCGGAATTGTCCGGCATCGACCCGCAGGTCGACGAGCTGTTCGAACGCTCGATGGCCAGCTTCGCCGACCTGATCGCCGGCACGCTGGTGCCGGCCCATGTCCCCGGCTCGATCGAGCCGCTGTGCCGTGCCGGCGCCATGCACGGGCTGCTCGCGGTGGCGCGCGACTGGGTAGCGCGGGGGTGCGAAGAACCGGTGTCACGGGTCGTGCGCACGGTCGAGCCACTCTGCCGGATGCTGATCAGCCGCGCGGGTGATGATTAACGGCGCGATGTCACCGGAACGCGCGATCTGAGGAGGCACCTGCCCTTCTCCACCGCCCACATCAGCCACCTGATCCTCCGCCGCGGTCGTGACGACGACGCCATCGCTGCAACACGCTCGATCTGCGCGGTTTCCGAACGCCAAGCGCTTCGCTACACACCGCGGCACGGCGGACGGAGATACCCAGTGGACGACGAATTTGCCGAAGCCGTGGCCGGCGCACTGGCTGCACAGGGCTTCGTGCTGGAAAACCTGTATGCCTTGCTGCTCGCCAGCGACACTGATCCGGTCAGGGCCTGCCAGGCTACGGCGCATCGCATGCTGGAGGATTTCGGCAGCCTCCAGGCAACCGGGGTACAGGTCATGACGGACGACGAGGTCAACCGTATCAAGCGACACGCGCTCGATCGGCTCGAGGGGTTCTGGAACGGCGTGGAACGCCGCATCGCCAGCCTGCCGCAAACCTAGCGCTGGGCTCTCGATCCACCGACGACGCAGGAGGTGATGCGCGTTGGACACGCGTCCCTTGCTATTACAGGGACTTTTCAGCGCGAACGGCTGATGTCGGAGATTGGACACATGGTGGTATTTCGTCTGCTTATTACCTTCGGCCTCTGCTTCATTGCAGGTGTCGCGCGCGCCGAGTGCCGCCCTGGCAGCATCGAGGCCCTGCCTGAACGCGCGATGCTTCACCTTCCCGCGGCGGGCGTGACCGGGCCCGTACCGCTTGTGATCCTGCTCCACGGCAGCACCGGCACGGGGGCGGAGATGCTGCGCGACAGCCACCTTGCAGACACGGCTGATCGCCACGGCTTCGTCGTCGCGGCACCTGATGGCGGTATCGCCGCGGGTCGTGGCTTTGTGTGGAACATCCCCGGCGTCCCGACCGTCACGGGCAGCATGCCGGCACGCGATGCACGCGACGATGTCCGGTATCTGACGGGTCTGATCGACCGGCTCGTCGCAACCGGCTGCGTCGACGGCACGCGGGTATACGCGACGGGCTTGTCAGGTGGTGGACGGATGACGTCCTGGCTCGGCTGCGTCGCCGCACGACGTTTCGCCGCGATCGCGCCGGTGGTCGGACTGCGTGCCGGACGCCCCCTCACGTCCAATGTGTCACGCGCCGATCCTGCGACGTGTCGCTCGACAGCGCCGCTGCCCGTTCTCGCCTTCGCCGGCGATGCCGACACCACCAACCCCATCACCGGCGGCGGCGCGCCCTATTGGCAATATTCACAGGCCGCCGCGCTGCAACGCTGGGCCGTGCTGAACGGCTGCTCGGATCCCTATGCCCGCAACCTCGGCGCGACGGTCTACGAACAGGGCTATGCCCGCTGTCAGCACGGCGCGAACGTCGCGGCGCGTGTGACGCGCGGCGGGCCGCATAGCTGGTCGGTCGTAGACAATGAGGCAATGTGGGCGTTCTTCTCCCGCCACCGGCGCTAAGTCAAAGGTCGGCAGCTGCCAGAACGTCGCGGCAATTCCCGGTTTGGTTGCCAGTTCAAATACTTCGCCATCCCAAACCCTATTCCGATGGTTGATTGCCAGGTTAATCTCCCAGTTGTTTTGTATTAAATTACCTACTGTTTATGACTACCAAACCCACTCGATGCATTGTCCGCGGTATGAAATCAGGATAAGTTGGCGCCATAAGATCATGGGGGGATGAAATGCGGGGGCTTTTGCTTGGCATGGTCGCATCTGTTCTCGCATCGGCAACCGGAGCCCAGGGACAACAATTTCCTTCGGCGCAGGGAGTCGGGGCGAACGACAGCGGTACGGGGGAATTCAACCGTCAGCAAAATTTCCGGGATTTCGCAGTCAGCGTTACCGACACCAATCGATTGACGATGCGGCCGATCCCGGCCGGACCGAAGGACATCATTCAGGGGCTGGAAGTCCATGACGCAAAGGGACTCGTCGTCGGCAAGATCGAGACCGTCGGTAAAGGCTTTGCGGTCGTGTCGAGTGCGATCGGGAGCGTCGAGGTGGACTTTCCGTCCTTTGCAAAGAACAAGAACGGGCTCTTGATCAATATGCCCAAGAGCAAGCTCGACGTCATGATGGCACACGGTCATCCGGCACCGTGACGCGCCGTTGGACCTAAACGCCAATAGCGGGGCAGCTGTAGCCGCCGGTCTCGGGTCGCACAGAGCCATGTCTTCCGCCGCTACGGGACGCCGCACCATGCCGCCCGCGCCTGACGGGCACCCCTTTGAATGCGATCGGTTCGTCCGGCGGAGCCACGGGCTCGCGGCAGGGTCAGATGATCATGCTTTAGCTGCCGTAGCCCGGATTGCCGTTGGGTGCGCTGCCGGGAGGAATTTCATCTGCGGGCATCGGGTCGGGTGGGCGACCCTATCAGCGAGACGGGCGTCATCAGCCTGGGGTTCCAGCTACCAAGAAGCACTATCCGCAACGGGGAGAGGCGAATGTTCTGGCTGGTAATGCTCGTTCTCGGGGGACAGGGCACGCTGACGCCCGTGATCGTCCGCAACGCGAGTGAGATGCTCACGTCCGACGATTACGTCTCGCGCGCAGTCGGTACGGGCAAGAGCGGCTACACGGTGGTCGAGATCCTGATCGATCCGACTGGAAAACCTCAGACGTGCGGCCTTGTCTCGACCAGCGGATCCAAGGATCTGGACCTGAAGGCGTGTGCAGCCGGGGTGCTGCGGGGTAAATATGCGCCCGCTACGGACGAGACCGGGTCGCCCATGTACGGTGTCTACCGGATGCGGGTTCGGTGGCACATGGAGCTCTTCTTCGATGCTTCTACCCCTACACCCAAGGTGCCGGCAGACATCGTGTTGGAAGTCGCGAAGCTGCCGGCGGGGCAGAGGTCCGTTGCTGTCACCCTGGCCTATCTGGTCGGGGAAGACGGCGCGATCCGACGCTGTTCGGTTATAACGTCGAGCGGCTCTGCGCCATTCGATACCGGCGCCTGTTCTTCGATGATAAAGCATTATCGATACGCGCCGGCCAAGGACAAGGCCGACAAGGCGTGGCCAGTCATTCGCATGCAGCGGATTGAGTTTACCTCGACTAAACTGGGTTAACCCGACCCGATAGGCGCACCTGATCAATGTTCGTTACCATTGACACCGCTTTGCCATTCATCCGGGTTCACCCAAGTGACGCCGCCGCCCCGTCGCTCGGGTATACCGCCAGTAATCGCGTACCATGGTGATACAAGTTCGGCGTTAACCATTCATCTAAGTTGTTCGAAAGACCGACGGTCTTCGTTAGGTGACGCTCGAGCTTGATGACGAGCGGCCTGGCGCTCGCATGAAGCCCGAGACCGAAGCGGGGACAAAGAATGGCGAACGCAACACCAGTGATCGTTGATGGCGCTCTGAACGACTGGACCGCCGGCGACCGGATCGACCGTGGCCTCGGTGCGGGCTACGCGATCTATGCCCGCAGCGACGGCGCGGATTTTGCCTTTGCGATGACCGCGCCGACCGCGATCGGCGCAAACACCACCGCGTGGCTCAACACCGATCGCAACGCCGCCACCGGCTATCAGGTGTTCGGGTTCGCAGGCGGTGCCGAATTCAACGTCAATTTCGCCGCCGACGGCACGGTCTCGCTGTACAGCGGCGCGGCGGGGCAGACGCTGATCGCCAGCGGCCTGCAGGCGGCGTGGTCGGCGGATCGCACCACCGTCGAGTTCAAGGTCCCCAAGGCGGCGATCGGCAATCCGAACGCGATCGACACGATCTACGACGTCAACGACACCGCGTTCCTGCCCGGCAGCTATTCGAACCCCGCGTTCACCGTGTTCAACGACACCGGCGTCGTCGCCGATCCCTCGCACCGCATCGCGATCGTGTGGTCCGATACGACCGCCAACGCCTATTTCAGCAAGACCGCTTATTCTCAGCTGTTCATGGCGGCACAGAGCCAAGCGATGCAGGCGGGCGTGCCGTTCGACATCCTGACCGAAGGCGATCTCACCAACCTGGCGACGCTGGCCAAATACGACACGATCGTCTTCCCGTCGTTCCGCAACGTCGAGGCGGGCAAGGCCGACCTGATCGCGCAGACGCTGGAACAGGCGACCACGCAATTCGGCATCGGCCTGGTCGCGGCGGGCGAATTCATGACCAATGGCGCGGACAATGCCGCGCTGGCCGGCGACTCCTATTCGCGGATGAAGCTGCTGTTCGACGCGACGCGCGTGACCGGCGGCTTCCCTGCCGACGTGACCGTGAAGGCGAGCGATGGGTCACAGCTGGTGCTCGACGGCTATGCCGACGGGCAGGTCATTCGCGAATATACCGGCATCGGCTGGAACGCGTTCACCAGCGTCAGCGGAACCGGCACGACGATCGCAACCGAGACGGTCAACGGCCAGACCTATGCAGCGGCGATCGCGACGCAGACCGGCGGGCGCAACGTGCTGTTCTCGAGCGAAGCGGTGATGGCCGACGACAATCTGCTCCAGAAGGCGATCGATTATTCGGTCCATGGCAACGGCCTGTCGGTCGGGTTGCAGATGACGCGGCAGAGCGGCCTGTTCGCGTCGCGCGTCGACATGGACCAGAGCCAGGAGCGCGACGAGGTCAATCCGGCGGGGACCGCGCCCGGTATCTACGACAAGCTGCTGCCGATCCTCACCGAATGGAAGACCGACTATAATTTCGTCGGCAGCTATTACGTCAATGTCGGCAACGATGCCGCGAACGGTCAGACAACCGACTGGGCGGTCTCGCTGCCCGTCTACAAGGCGTTGCTCGATGCCGGCAACGAGGTCGGCTCGCACAGCTACACGCATCCCGAGAACACCAATCTGCTGACCGATGCGCAGATCGCGTTCGAGTTCGGCCAGTCGCGTGCCGAATTGGAAAAGCAGCTGAGCGCGTATCTCGGCAAGACCGTGACGGTCGGCGGTGCCGCGGTGCCGGGTGCGCCCGAGCAGATCGCGACGAGCCAGGAAATCCTGAAATACGTGACCTATCTCAGCGGCGGCTATTCGGGTGTCGGTGCGGGTTATCCCAACGCGGTCGGGTACATGACCCCGCAGAACGCCGCGGACGACAAGGTGTATATCGCACCGAACACGTCGTTCGACTTTTCGCTGATCGAATTCCAGAAGAAGACCGTCGCCGAAGCGAGCGCCATCTGGGCCAAGGAATTCGCCGCGCTGACCGCCGGTGGCGATGCGCCGGTCGTGGTGTGGCCGTGGCATGATTACGGCCCGACCATGTGGGCGAGCGATGGCGCGACCAGCCCGTACACCAAGCAGATGTTTACCAGCTTCATCGCGCAGGCCGCGGCGGCGGGGGTGGAGTTCGTGACGCTTGCCGATCTGGCAGGCCGGGTCAGCGCGTTCCAGAATGCGACGATCACCTCGGCCGTCGTCGGCAACACGATCACCGCAACGGTCGGCGCGACGACGGGCAGCTTCTCGCTCGACGTCGACGGCCAGAGCAGCGGCCAGGTGATCAAGGGTGTCGCCAACTGGTACGCCTATGACGCGGACACCGTGTTCCTGCCCAAGGCGGGCGGGACCTATGCGATCACGATGGGCGCGGTGGCGGACGACGTGACCCACATCACCGCGCTGCCGATGCGCGCGACGCTGACGACGCTGAGCGGCGACGGCCGCGACCTGGCGTTCACGGTCGAGGGCGAGGGCAAGGTCACCGTCGATCTGAAGGCGCCCGGTACCGACTGGACGACGGTGAGCGGCGGGACGATCGCCGGCCAGATCGGCGAGATCCTGACCATCGACCTCGGCGCGATCGGCGTTCACGATGTGAAGATCGGTCATCAGGCCAATGTCGATCCGGTGCTGACGTCGTTCGGTGGCGGGACGACGGGATCGCTGTCGATCGCCGAGAACGGCACGGCACTGACGACGATCACCGCGACCGACGCCAACATCGTCTGGGGCGATTCGATCAAATATTCGATCGGTGCGGGCGGCGACGGCGCAAATTTCTCGATCGACGCGACGACCGGTGTGCTCAAGTTCGTCACCGCGCCCGATTTCGAGGCGCCCACCGATGCCAATCGCGACAATATCTACGGCGTGACGGTGGTCGCGACCGACGCACGCGGCGCGATCGACACGCAGACGCTGACGATCGGCGTGACGGACGTGGTCGGCATCACGAAGACCGGGACGATATTCTCCGAGACGATCAACGGCACCAGCGAGCAGGATGTGCTCGATGGCAGCTGGGGCAATGACGTGCTCAACGGGCTCGGCGGCAACGACCGGCTCATTGGCGGGCTCGGCAACGACACGCTCAACGGCGGCGCGGACAATGACACGCTGATCGGCGGCAATGGCAGGGATATGCTGAGCGGCGGAGACGGCAACGACATCCTGATCGGTGGCGACGACTTGGACATGATGACCGGCGGTGCCGGCGCGGACATCTTCCGGTTCGAGGCCAAGGGCGACAGCCTCGCGTCGGCGTCGCGCGACGTGATCACCGACTTCACCGTCGGGCAGGACAAGATCGACCTGTCGATGATCGACGCCAACACGTCGCTGTTCGCCCGCGGTGATCAGGCGTTCAGCTTCATCGGCACGAGCGCGCGATTCACCGCGCCGGGGCAGCTGCGCTACAGCTACCAGATGATCGGCGGGAAGGAATTCACCGTGGTCGAGGGCAATATCGACAGCGGTGCGGGTGCCGATTTCTCGATCGCGCTGACCGGTCACCAGGTGCTGACCGCGAACGATTTCTTCATGTAAGCTGCGCCATAGGCCGGCGAAGTTATGGCGGGCATAGGCTTTCAGTTAGCGAAAACCGCGCGCGAGGGCGGTGTCGGCGGGATCGTCGGCGCCGCCGCATTCGGTGCGGTGATCAGCGCCGGACCGTGGTTGATCACCGCGGTCGCGATGGCGTTGCTCACCCACTGGTTGGGCACGCATCTCGGCGCACGCGGCGCGCGGACCGTCCAGACGATCCTCGTCTATGCGTTCAGCCTGTCCGCGCTCGCTGCGGCGCCGGTCGGCATTCTCGCGACACGGATGGCCGCAGATCGGATCTTCGCGCGGGACGCAGGCGGCGTATCGGGCATCATGCTGGTCGCGCTCGCGGCCGGCGGCGGGATCGCGCTGGCGATCGGGGCGATCGTGTTCGGAACCCTTGCCGGACTTCCAATTGGCGAGGCCGCGCTTGCGACGCTGATCCTCGCCTGGCTGACGCAGGTCTGGATCGCCGCGCCCTTGCTTACCGCGCTGCGCCGGTACCGAGCGATACCCCTCGCCTATCTGCTCGGCATCGGCGTCGCGACGCTGCTCTTGGCGCTCCTGCCAAGGCCCGACGTCTCCACCGTTCTCGCGGTCATTGCCGGGGGCGTCGGCCTGACGCTCGCCGCCATCCTGACGGTGATACGCCGACATTTCTCCGCCACGCCCGTCCTGCCGACGCGGGACGCGATGGCGCCGCGCCTCGCACTTATCGTTGCCGCGGCGGGCATTGCGGGGGTCGCGGCGATCTGGGTCGACAAATGGCTCCTGTGGACGGGGCCGCAGAGCATTCGCGCGATCGGGCTGCTCCGGCTGAACCCGATCAACGATCAGGGGAGCTTTCTGGGGCTGCTGACGATGGTGCCGGGCCTGACGCTGTTGCTGATCGTCGCCGAGACGCGGTTCGATCGCGCATTCGGCGACATGATCGTCCGGTGTACGGGCACCTCGACGCTGCAACGTATCGAGGAGGCGCGCAGCGACCTCGCGCGGACGATGTTCGACGGGCTGCGGATCATGCTGCTCGTACAGGCCCTCGTCGCGGCGCTCGCCTGGGTGTTCGCGGTGCCGCTGTTCGAGCTGATCGGCGCGGACGCACGCGCGGTCTTCGCGTTTCGCCAGACCGCGCTCGGCACCGTCTTCCACCTCGTGGTGATCGCGGCCACGGTCGTGCTGGCCTATTACGACCTGTTCGGGCGGATCCTCGTGACCTGGACGGCTTTCGCCATCGGCAGCGGACTCGCGACGCTTCTCCAATGGGACACGGGGTTCGCCGCGTTCGGCTGGGGCTATATGGCCGGCGCCGTGGTCGGTGCGTCGGTCGGCCTCGCGCTGGTCGCCGAAGCCACGGTCAACCTCACCTATCTGCTGTTCGTCGGCAACAATCCCTCCGTCGTGGGGCATGGAGGACGTCTGTTGTGACGGGATTTACGGATATGCGCCGCCGCGGGGTCGTCCAGAGGCTGCTCGCGCTCGGCGCAGCCGGCTGGGCATTGGGCGGCCGCCACCAGTCGGCCGCTGCGCCCGGACCGTCCGCGAACGCTGGATTGCGCTGGGGTGTCGATTACGGGGCTGCGACCGATCCCGTGCTGGCACGCGGCTGCGCGTTGCTGGTCCTCGAGCCGCATCACGCGCGGCCGATCGCGTCGCTTCGTGGCCCGGGCAGCACGCTGCTCGGCTATGTCAGCTTCGGGGAAGTCGAGCGCAACCGACCCTATTTCGCCGGGCTGGAAAAGGCCGGCGCGCTCAAGGCCGCCAACCCCAACTGGCCCGACGCGCGGCTCGCCGACCTGCGTCATCCGGCGTGGCGGGCAGCGGTGATCGACCGGCTCGTCCCCGCGATCCTCGCGCTCGGCTATGACGGAATCTTCATCGATACGATGGATAATGCCGAGGCGATGGAACAGCAGGATCCGGTGGCCAACAAGGGCATGGTAGCAGCAGGCGTATCGCTGATCGCCGCCGTGCGCGCGCGCTTCCCCAAGATCCGCATCATGCTCAACCGCGGCTATGCGCTGCTGCCCGACGTGGCACCGAAAATCGACTATCTGCTCGGCGAGGCGATGGCATCGCGGTGGAATTTTGCGGCCAAACACTATGAGTTGCTGAGCGATTCGGATTGGGCCTGGCAAGCGGGTCGCCTGCGCACCGCACAGGCGCGGAACCCGGCGCTGTCGCTGATGACGCTGGATTACTGGGATCCGGCGGATACGAAACAGGTCGCGGCGCTGTATGCGCGAGAGCGCGCGGCGGGGTTCAGCCCCTATGTCGCGACCCTGGCGCTCGACCGCCTCATGCCGGAACCTGCCGGGTGAGGATCGACCGCCACCGCGCACGGCTTGCGCTCCTCCTGCCCGCGCTGACCGGGATCGGTCTGCTCGCGGGCGGGCTGATGCTGTTGCCGAAGGAGCGCGAGATCCTCCCCGCCGTTCGTCGCGCGCAGCCGGTGCCTTTTTTGGCCGCGCGCAGTTCGATTCCCGCTGGGCCGGTTGCGCCGCCGATGCTGCCGCCTGCGCATCCGTCGATCACGGCGCAGATCGCGACCGCGGACGCAGCGACGCTCGCCGCGCTCACGACGCGGCTGATCGCCGAGGGCCAGCCGGTGTCCACGCTGCAGGTCGCCTATGATCTGGTCGCTGCCAAGCGACCGGCGGTCGCGCTCGACTATCTTGCGGCCCGGCCCGATGGTGCGGCCGCAGCGACGTGGCGGCTCCGCATCGACCTGCTTCACCGGACCGGACGCGATGCGAACGCCGCCGCGCTGGTCGCGCGGGCAGCGGAAAAGCGCGGGCCCCTGCCCGCCGCGGACATCGTCGCGGCGGCCTATGCGTTCGATCGCCCCGACTTGGTGATCGTGGCGGCGGCGAACCACGTCATCCCGCCGCCCGATACCGCGCTGGCGCTGGATCTCGCGCGGCGGGCTGACAAGGCCGGGCGGCGCGATCTGATCGCGTTGCTCGACACCACGACGACCGCGAACTGGCGCGCCGCAGACCCCTGGCTCGCCATCCGGGTTGCGGCGCGTTCCAGGGATACCGCGGCAGGCTTGCGGGCGGCAGGCTACCTCCCCGTCGAGCAACGCCAGGCGGCGCGCGAGGCCATCCTGACCGAAGCGGGCGACCGCGCCGGTCTGCGGACCGAGTTGCTCGCACATGCGGCCGCGCCCGGTGCGGCGCTCGAGCCGATTGCGGAGCGGCTGGTAGCGGCCGGGTATCGCGGGGATGCGACGGCGGTGCTGCGGCGTGCGGCGGCCAGGCTGGCGCCGACTGCGCCGGCCGCACAGCGCTTGCTCTACCTGATGGGTCCGCGCCCCGGATCCGAAGATCTTGCCTGGCTGAAACAGCGGAGCCTGCAAGGCAGCGCAACCTGGCAGCGCAGCTGGCTGGCCTGCTATGCCGAACGCGACCAACCGGGCGCTGCGCTGGTGTTCCTGTCCCGGCATCCGCTTGCGGACGAGACCGACGTGATGCTGATGCGGCTGGCGCTGGCGCGCGCGGCGGACAACGACGCCGCCGGTCGGACGGTGCTGACCGCGTTGCTCGACGGCCGCGCGCTATCCCCCGATCAGGTCCGCGCCGTGTCCGCGGCGGCGCCAGCGCGGATCGATCCGGCACAGGCGGCGGCGATCACGAAACGCCGTGTCGCGGCCGGGATTGCTGCGCCGCGCGATCAGCTCGATCTCGCCTGGGTGGCGTGGAACGCGGGCGATGCGAAGGCTGCGGGACAATGGCTCGACGCGCATATTGCGACCGCCCCGACCGATCTGCCCGCGCTGCGCTTGATGGCCGACGTGCAGGCGCGGATCGGTGGGGCGCGTGGGGCACGGCCCTGGCTCGAACGCGCGCTCGCCCAGACGCCCGCCGACAGCAGGGCGCGCGCGGAAGTGCTGGAAAAGCTCGGTCGGCGGGACGAGGCAGTAAGATTGGTCGAGACGCTGCGATCCGAAACGCCGCAGGACCGATCGCTCGCCGTGCTGCACGCCCGGCTGCTGATCACGCAGGGCCAACCGGGCCGGGCGCGGACGGTGCTGGCGCAGTGATCATCCTGTTTTTCTGCCTCGCGGATGCGCCGGTGCTGACCATACCCCGGACCGTCTTTGCGGATGGCCGGATCGTCACGTCCGAGTCCCGGCTCGTCTGGCCCGACGACGCCGTCGTCCGGATCGAGGATCGTGACGGCGAACTGGTCGCGCGGTTCGATCGACCGATCGCGCCGGCGCGGCTCGCTGCGTTCCGCGAGGCGGCGGGCGACGCGATCGGCGATCTGCGCTGGAACGACGACAGCCTGGTCCTCCGTCCCGCGGCGGGCTGGACGATGCGCTGGCGGCAGACGGGCCCGGTCGTCGCGCTCGCCTTCTCTCCACCCGCGGACGGCGCACTGCTCGAGGCTACCGACGACAGCGCGTCCGACGCCGCACTGGCCGCAATCGAGGCGGACGTGGCCGCCGGCTATCCGGGATCGGCCCTGCGCGCCGCGACCGGGCTGGCACATCGCTATCCAGCCGACCGACGCGCCGCCCGTCTGCTCGCCGACACGCGTCTCGCGCAGGGCGACGTCCGCGGCGCCGCCCGCGAGTACCGCGCGCTCAAGGCGGACGACCTGGCCGCACGGCGTACGATCGCCGCCGCAGCCGGAACCGCCAGCATCGGCGTCACCGCGCGCGACGGCAGCGACCTCGCGCAGACCGAATTCGCCGCGCGGACCGACGCAGCGGTTGGTGACACAATCGACGTTGGCGGCGGCGTTCGCCATCTCGTAAGCAGCGTCACCACCGCCGCGCCAACCGTGCGATCCGGCGACACCGTCGTCGACGCGTCACTGGCCGCAGCATTCGACGGCGCGGTTCGCATCCAGCTCTTCGCCTCCGCCGCGCTCGACGATGCGGTGACGGGTGGCGGTGCCAGGATCACGGCAGGGGCCGCCGACGCGCAGTTCCGCGCGACCTTGAGCCGCCACATGCCCGACTATTCGACCCCGGCGCAGGTGCTGGCGGGAGGATATCTTTCGCGCGCGCTGATCGGCGTCACCTACCGCCTGACGCCGGGCGTGGTCGCGCAAGGGGATATCGGCGCCTACCGGTACGGCCTCGCAACCGGTAGCGGTGCAAGCGACACCATCGTCGCGAGTGGCGGGGTGGATTATCTCATTCGCCGCCAGTTCCCGGCGCTCGGGCTGACCTACCGCTTCGACGCGGAATATGTTCAGCGCATGCAGCTCGGCACAGACCGTCTTGCCGTCATTCCGCTGGCCACCCGCGAGAACCACACCATCCAAGGCCTCGCCAGTGGCGCGGTCGGCGCGGTGCAGATGACGGCGTTGGCGGGTTGGACCGTCGATCGGTTCGGCGGCGATGGCCCCACCGCCAGCCTGGGTCTCGCCGCGCCGATCGCAGTCGCGTGGCGGGTCGAGGGCAGCGGCGGCATCACGTCGATCGCGCGGCAGGGGTTTGCAGGTCGGCAGCTCTATGCGCGCGCGCTGCTGACACGCAGCCTCGGGGATACGCAGTGACGCACGACGACGCTGCGCCAAAATGGCAGGCCCGGTGGCGACGCCCCTTGCGGATTGCCTTGGAGATCGCGCTCACATTCGCCGCGCTGGCTGCACTCGACTGGTGGCTGACGGGCGAAACCGGCTTCACGCGCGTCCAGCCCAACCCCTATTGGCTGCCGGTGCTGGTGATGGCGCTCGCCTATGGCACCGGCCCCGGCGTCGTCGCCGCCGCCATCGCGTCGGGGCTATGGCTCGCGCATGTCCACGACGACACGGGCGCGCGCGACTATCTCGACCATCTGTTCCATTTGTCGCTCCAGCCATTAATGTGGTTCGTCGCTGCCGGAGTCATCGGCGAGGTGACGATCATGCGGACCGCACGGCACGATCGGCTGGAAAAGCGCGGCGGGGTCGCGGCGCGGAATCTGGCACGGCTGACCGAGGCGTTTGCGGCGCTGTCGCGGACCAACCGGCTGTTGCAGGTGCAGATCGCGACCGAGGCGCATACGGTCGGCCATGCGATCGAGACGGCCGCGCGACTCTGTTCGCAGGACCTGGCTGAACGACGTGGCGCGATCGGCGAACTGATCGCGCTTGCCGGTCGAACCCCCGACTTCACCTGTTACCGCATGACCGGTGACGAGGCGCGCGCATGGATCCGCGGGCCGGTCACCGCGGGACGGCGCGACACCCTGCCAGCGACGCTGATGGAGCGGATGGCACGGTCGCAGGGGATGCTGCACGTTGCGAAACGCAGTGATCGTAGCCTGCTCGACGGTGTCGGTGTCGCCGCGATCGCCTTGTCCGATCGGAAGACCGGCGAACTCGTCGGGTGCCTGGTCCTCCACGCGCTGCCGTTCGAGACGCTGAACGCCAGCCGTACCGCCGAACTGACCGAGATCGCCGCCTGGCTGACGCCGCTGCTCGCCGATACGATGCACGCGACCCAGCGGCCGGTCAGGGCCGCCGGGCTGGTCGCGTGATCCGCCGCCTCACTGCGCTCGCGCTGCTGGAGATGGTCGTCCTAACGGCGTTCTGGCTTTCCGGACCCGCGGTTGGCTGGGCACTCGCGGTCCATGCCTTGGCTAGCGGAATTGGGCTCACCTTGTGGCTCCGCAGCGGTGCGCCGGCTGGTTTTGCGGCAGCGATGCTCGGTGTGATGGGCCCGCTTGGCCTGCTTATTGCCCTCCCCCTGGCAGGCCGGGTCAAGTCCGCCGCACCCCGGAGCGACGACGAGATGTTCGGCCCTGTTGCCGGGCGTTCTGCACAGCGCGGCGCGCGTCTCGCGGTGGCCCGCATGCTCGACGGGCGGGTACATCACGCCACCCCCGATACGCTGAGTTCACTCGTCACGATCATGCGTCACGGCGCGGTCGCCGAGCGGCGGCGGGCACTGGAGACCGTGGTGCGGTCCTTCGAGCCCGCGCTGTCGCCGCTCATCGCGCTGGCGCTGACCGATAGCGACCAGACGATCCGCGCGCTTGCGGCGGCCGCGTCGGCGCGCGTCGCGGAAAATCTGGTGCTCGCCCGTGCGCGGCTGTCGGCCCGCGTTGCGGATGGCGGCGATCCGGACGCTGCGACCAATCTGGCGCGGCTGCTCGGGGATCACGCGCGTTCGGACGTGCTGCTGTCCGACTCGCAGCGCCTCCACTTGCGCGAGGACGCTGTTGCGACGATGGCCGCTGCGGGATCTGACGGGGCGGACGACCGGCATGCGGACACGCGTGATGCGTTGATGATCGAGGCGTTCTGGGCTGCGGGCGATTATGACGCGATCGACTGGATGGCGACCGCGATCCAGGCGTCGGTGGACCGGACCGATGCTCCGATCGGCGCGAACGACCGCGGCGCATCGACGCTGGCGAACTGGTGGCTGACGGGCGCGGTGGCATGATTCCGCTGTCCGCCCTGACCGAAACGTCGCGGCACGCGCCGCTCGACATGCCGGACGCCGACATCTGCCTGATCGTCGAGGGCGCCTATCCCTATGTGATCGGCGGCGTATCCGGCTGGCTGCAGGATCTGATCACGCATCTGCCCGACGTCAGGTTCGTGATCGCCGCCATCAAGCCGGGTGCGGGGCTGCTCGCGTTCCAGCTCGCCCCGCCGCCCAACGTCGTCGCGGTCGTCGAAATCGGTCTGGCGCCCGCGCCGGCGATGCCGCGCGCGATCCCGGATCGGATCGCGGTGCCGATCGCCGACGCGCTGGTCGCGTTCGTTGCAACCGGTGGCGCGGACCGGCTCGCGACGCTGATCGACGTGATCGGCGGGATCGCGCGACCGCTTGCCCCCGGTGACATCCTGTCGCACCCCGCGGTGTTCGCACGGCTCAGGCGCCATTATCAGGCGATGCTGCCCAAGGCTTCGTTCCACCATTATTTCTGGGCGATGCGCGTGCTGCTCGGCGGGTTGCTCGCGGTGCTGACGGCGCCCCTGCCGCGCGCGAAAGCGTATCACACGATCTCGACCGGCTTCGCAGGCCTGCTCGCCGCCCGCGCCGCACGCGAGACCGGGCGACCGGCGTTCATCACCGAACACGGCATCTATCTGCTCGAACGCCAGATCGAGGTGATGATGGCGGACTGGATCGGCGATCAGGTCGACACCGGGCTCGAGCTCGAACGCAGCGTGCGCGATCTGCGCGACCTCTGGGTCCGTGCCTTCACCAGCTATGCGACCGCCTGCTATGACAGCTGCGATCCGATCGTTGCGCTGTACGGCGAGAATACGGCTGTCCAGCGCCGGCTGGGTGCGGCCGCCGACCGGGTCCGCGTCATCCCCAACGGGATCGACTCGAAGCGGTTCGCCGCACTCCCCGACCAGCGCGATCCGGCACACCCGCTGGTCGCGCTGCTCGGCCGCGTGGTCCCGATCAAGGACGTGAAGACGTTCATTCGCGCCGCCGCGATCGCGAATGCCGAACGCCCCGACATCCGCTTCGTCGTGCTCGGCCCCGAGGACGAGGACCCGGAATATGCCGCGGAATGCTCGCGGCTGGTCGAGGATCTGGGCCTGTCCCCGGTCTTCCACTTCGCGGGGCGCGTGCGGATCGAGGACTGGATGGCAAAGATCGACCTGCTCGTGCTCACCAGCCTGTCCGAAGCGCAGCCGCTGGTGATCCTCGAAGGCGGCGCCTGCGGGATTCCCGTGGTCGCGCCCGATGTCGGCAGCTGCCGCGAGATGATTGAGGGACGCGGCGGGGCGGACTGCGGCCATGGCGGCATCGTCACCCCGCTGGTCAATCCGGCAGCGACCGCGGCGGGGATCCTCGCGATCGCGGGCGATCCGGCGATGCGATCGGCAATGGGCGAAACCATGCGCGAACGCGTGCGCCGCGATTATGATCACGACACGATCATCGGGGCCTATGCGGAACTCTACGAAACCCTGATCCAGCGGTAGCCTACGCGCGAACGCCGGATCGGATCATCTCCCGCCGGTGACTACCGCATCGCTCAGATCGGCCGCGACCGGGCCCGCAAGCACCGGAAACGGCGCGATCGGCAGCACATTGCCGATCGACCCTGGCAAATTCTGGACGGCGGCCGGCCTGATCCGCGCGTCGGTGGCGGGCGCGATTACGGGTGCCGCCGGGGCGGTGCCAGCGGGCTTCTGCGCACGGTCGATCGGCGCGAGCACCGGATCGAACGGTCCGAATGTCTTGGCCCGCACCACCCGCGTGTTCTGCGCCGGATCATAGGTCGGCACCGCCTGATCGATCGCCGCCGCCTGCAATCGCCCCAGTGTCGCCAACAGCCGCGCCTCGGCGGCATAGGCTCCATAGGTCGCGTTGACGAACACGAGTTGCGCGGTCAGCAGGCGCTGCTCCGAGTCCAGCACCTCGAAATTCGAGCGAAATCCCTCCGCGAACCCGCGCTGAACCCCGGTGAGCGCCGACTCCGCCGCCTCGGTCGCGCGCTGCCCCGCCGCCATCTGTTCGCCACCCGCCACCGCCTGGTTCCAGGCGTTCTGGGCATTGGCGAGTGCGGCGCGCCGCGCCGTCTCGACCTCGAACCCGAGCTGCTGGCGTTCGGCGACCGCGGCCCGGACGCGCGAGCCGATCACGCCCCCGGTCAACAGCGGCATCGTCACCGTGACTCCGCCGGTCGCCTGCGCACCGGCATCGCGCAAGCGGTAGGAATAGGGGCTTCCATAGCCATAGCTGCCCGACAGCGCGACGATCGGCGCACGTTCAGCGCGTTGGGCCGCGATCCGCGCGTCCCCCGCCCTGGTGGCAAGGATCGCCTGCCACAGGCTCGGGCTCTCTTTCTCCACCACGGCGAACGCGGCATCGAGCGAGCGCGGCAGGCCGGGCAGCGTCGGCGGCAAGAGCAACGTCCCGGGATTACGCCCGACGACCGCCGCGAACCGGCCGCGGCTTGCCTGGAGATTGACCGTGGCCTGCGCCAGCTGCGCGCGGATGATCTCGCGCTGCGCCTCGGCCTGCGCAATGTCGGTGCGGGTCAGGTCGCCACCCCGTTCGCGTGCGATCGCCTGGGTCACCTGTCGCCCATAGGAGTCGAGCGAGCGTTGCTGGATCGCCACCAGCGCCTGGTCGCGCCGCACCGAAACGAACGCATCGACGACTTCGAGCAGGATCGTGTTCTCCGCCTCGCGCAGGCGCTCGCGCCCGGCAAGCACGGTCGCCTCCGCCGCCGACACCTGCGCCGCGGTCCGCCCGCCGTTCAGCAGGATCTGCGACGCGGTCAGCGACGCCCCCAGGGTCCGCCCCCGCGCCGTATCGAAATCGCCGAGCAGCCCGCGCTGGTCCTGCGACTGATATTGCAGCGTCATGTTGATGCCCGCGGTCAGCCGGTACGCGGCCCCCGCCTGGACGATCTGCTCGTCGAGCGCGCGAAGCTGCGCGCGCTGTCCCTCCAGCGAGGGGTTGCTGCGATAGGCATCGGCGATCGCCTGCCCCAGCGTTTCGGGCGCTGCGGTTGCTGCCTCCTGTGCCGTCTGCGCGCGCGCGGGCATGGCCGGCACCAGCAGTATGGCGGCGGCGAGCCGAAGCTTGTCAGCGTTCATGGAGCGACCGTGAAAAGGCCTCGGTCAACGGATCGAGAAGATAGTCGAGCGCAGTCCGCGACCGCAGCTTGACGAGGACGGTGACCGGTACGCCCGCGCGGATCCCCGTATCGCGACCGCGCACCGCCTCGATCTTGGCGATCTGAGCGCGCGGCACGGTGACCTCCGCACTGAAATAGCTGCGACCGGTCTGCTCGTCGCGAAGCGAATCCGCAGAAACCGTACGAACCGTGCCGAGCAGGATCGGCAGGTCGCGTTCGTGCAGCGACAGGAACTTCACCTCCGCCTCCCGCCCGGCAAACACCCCGTCGATATCGCCCGGCGAGAAGTTCGCACGGACCACCAAAGGGGCAGCGTCGGGAACGATGTCGAGGATCGCCTGGCCCGGCTGGATCACGCCCCCTACGGAGAAGACGCGCAGCCCGACCACGCGGCCCGCCACCGGCGCACGGATGATCGTGCGCGCCAGCTGTTCGCGCGCCGCGGCCAGCTTGGGCAAGACCTCGTTCAACTGGAACTGCGTGTCGCGCAGCAGCGTCGCGCTCTCCTCGACATATTTGCGGCGGGTCTGAACACCTTCCGCGCGGGTCTGGCCGATCTGTTCGCGCGCGGCCGCCGAGCGTGAGACATAGTCGGCGTCGGTCCCGTCGAGCTGCTGGATCGAACGTTCGATCGCGCGAACCGTGTTGCGCGACACATAGCCCTGGTCGGCGAGCGCCCGCGTGCTGTCGAGCTGTTGGCGGAGCGAGGCGCGCTGCCGGGCGGTCGCCTGCGCCTGCGCGTTGAAGCCGGTCGTCTGCTGCGCGACGGTCGCCTCCTGCTGGCGGAGGACCGCGCCATTGGCGGCGAGCGCGGCCGAGCGTGCCGACCGCTGCGCAAGCTGGAGCGACTTCGCCCGCTCGACGAGACGAAGGTCGTCGCCCTGTGCGGACGCGAAATCCGCGGGCCAGACGACCGCGCCGCCGCGAACATCCGCTTCGAGACGGGCCCGTTGCGCCTGGAGATCGATGACGCTGGCGGCCAGCGCACGCTCGCTGGCGGTGACCTCAGCACCTTCGAGCCGGAACAGGACGTCACCCGCACGGACATGCTGGCCGTCGCGCACCGCCATCGCCGCGACGATCCCGCCCTCGCGGTGCTGGACGGTCTGGCGATTGCCCGCGACGACCACCTGCCCCTCGCCCGCCGCCGCCGCATCGAGCCGCGCGAACGCCGCCCAGCCGAGCCCCACGACGAAGAACAGGATCGCGACCAGCCCGCCGACCAGGATCGCGTGTCGCGGGGAGTCGTCGAGGCGGAGGCGATCCGCGAGGCTTGCGCCGCCGGCGGCTGGGACCGGGCTGGCCAGTTCGGCAGGAATCATCGTGCGCCTCCGGTTGCGGCGACGGGTCCGGCACTAGCCGGGCGCAACACCTTGGCGCGGTCGTCGAACAGCTGGATCGTGCCGTTGCGCAGCACCATGATCTTGTCGACCGCCTGCAGAAGCCCGGTCCGATGCGTCGACACGATCACCGTCGCGCCACGCGCGCGGAGGGTCGAGAGCGTCGTCACCAGCCGCGCCTCCCCATCGCTGTCGAGATGCGCGTTGGGCTCGTCGAGGAACAGGATCGTCGGCGTGCCGAACAGCGCGCGCGCCAGCGCGACCGACTGGTTCTGCCCCGCCGACAGCCCCGACCCGTCCGCCATGCTCAGCATCGTCGCATAGCCATTGGGCAGGCCGAGGATCACCTCATGCGCACCCGCCGCCTGTGCCGCCTCGACCACCGCGGCGTCGAGCTGTTCGCTCTCGCCCGCCAGCACCGACTGGAACCGCGAGATGTTGGTGTGCGCCGTGGTCGGAAACAGCGACGGGGATTGCGGCATGTAACCGACGTGCCGGCCGAGCTGCTCGCGGTTCCAGTCCGCGAGACTCGCACCGTCGATCCGCACCTCGCCAGCGTCCGGCGACAGCGCACCCGACAATACGCGCAGCAACGTCGACTTGCCTGCGCCGCTCGGGCCGACCAGCGCGACGATCTCGCCGGGCGCGACTGCGAAACTAATGTCCGACAACAACGCGCGATCGCTGCCTTCCGCGCGCACCGTGATACCGCGGACGTCGATCCGGCCGGTCGGCACGGGCAGCGTCGTCGCGTCGATCGCGGGCCCCGGCATCCGGCAGAAGGCATCGAGATCGCGATAGGCGTTGCGCGCCGCGGCGAGCGGCTTCATCGCCCCGAGGATCTGCTCGACCGGCTGGAGCGCCCGCCCCAGCAGCAACGACGCCGCGAAGATTGCACCGCCCGAAATATCCTGCCGGATCGCCAGCAGCGCGCCGAGCGCAAGCGCGAGGGACTGGAGCAGCAGGCGGAGGAACTTGGTGATCGCGAGAAACTGCCCCGACGTACCGGCGAGCGCGGCCTGACGGCGGACGAGCTCGGCGCGCTCCAGCAGATGCCGGGTGATCAGCGCATTGCGCATCCCCATCACGCGCGCGACCTCCGATCCGTGGATCGACACATCCTGTTCACGCGTCGCGAGTACCGCGCGGGCCTGCGTGTCGCGCGCGGCCCCCGCGGTCACGCGGTCGCTGAGGATCGCGATCCCCCCGAGCAGCAGCGCGCTCACGAGCGCCAGCACGCCGATCCAGACATGGAGCAGGAACGCGATGCCGATATAGATCGGCGCCCAGGGCGCATCGAACAGCGCGATGATCGTCGGCCCGGTCAGGGTCCCGCGCACCGTGTCGAAATCGCGCATCGCCTGGCTGCGCTGCCCGGTCGTCGCGCCGTCAGTGCCAAGGATCCGCAGCAGGATACCCGGCGCCGCCTGCCGCTCCAGCCGCATGCTGGCGCGCAGCAGCAACCGCATGCGCACCGCGTCGAGGATCGCGAACACGACCAGCGCCAGCACGAGGATCAGCGTCAGCAGCAGCAACGTCGTCCCGCCCCGCGTGGGCACGACCCGGTCATACACCTGCAGCATGAAGATCGACGGCACGAGGTAGAGGATGTTCACGAGGCCGGAGAACAGACCGGCGAAGACCAGATGCCTTCGACACCCAAGGACGGCACGCGCCAGTGCATTATGCCCATGGTCGGATGGTGCCGTCAGGGGCGCTGGGGAGGACGTCGGCATCGCGTCGTCTTAGCCACGAAGTTTAAACGAACGGTTTCTCAGGCGCTCCCCAAGGCCGATCTGCCGCTCGACGATCTCTGTCTTAACGCGCGTGCGGGTTCGCTCCGTGTGACGCACAGCGTCTGGCCCGGGGCCTTCGCGACCCAATCCCGACATCCGTTCCTGTGGTCATCCTGCGTGTCGCAGGTGTAGTGGTGCCGGGCGCGCCGCTACAGCGTGCAGACATCCACCGAGAGACTATACAGCGACATGGCCCGCAAACATTCGAAACATGCCCCGTATGAGGAGCCCGATCGCGAAGACGAGGAAGGTCCGGCAACGGTCGCACCGTGCTGGCTCTGCGGCCGCGCGCTCGGCAAGACCATTGTCTGGCATCATCCCGTGCCCAAGAGCCGGGGCGGTCGCGATGTCGTGCCGATGCATCCGATCTGCCAGCAGACCTTGATGGCGAATTTCACCAATTCCGAGCTGCAACGCCACGGCATGAATGTCGACGAGCTGCTAGCCGATCCCACGGTCCGCAAATTCGTGGATTGGGTCGCGAAGAAAGATCCTGATTTCACCGCGACGACGACGAAGAAGCAGCGCTGACCAGCTACGCCTCGTGGAGCGGTCCAGAAAACGGTGTTCACGGCTTCTAAAACACGGCGCGCGTTCGCCTGCATCAATATAGATTTCGAATGCCGCAAGATTGACCGCGTCAAATACCGACCAGCGAGACTCATTGACGTAACAGACCCGGCTATTAGAAACCGGTCATGGCGATGGAGGGGGAGCAAGTGTCCGGCCTTGGCGAAAGGACAACGATCCTTCGCACGCTGGTCGAGACCTATACCCGGCCGCTGAGCCGGTACTTCACGCGGCGCGTCTCCGCGCCACACGACGTCCCCGACCTGATCCAGGAGGTTTTCCTGAGGCTAAGTCGGCTGGAGGACCCGAACGGCATTCGCCAGCATGACAGCTTCATCTTCGTCACCGCGGCCAATGTCCTGAAGGATCAGGCGCGGCGCAATCAGGCGCGGGGCGCGGGATTGTCGGATCCGATCGACGATCTTTCGCTTGAAGGTTCGGATTTCGCGCCCGACCGCGTCTTGGCGAGTAAGTACATCGCGGACGCGTTGCGGCGTGCGCTTGCCGAACTGCCCGAACGGACACGCGACGTGTTCGTGCTCAGGATGCTGGAGGGATTGAAGATGGCCGATGTCGCGCATGCCATGGCGATCTCGACGCGCGCCGCCGAGAAGCACCAGGCGCGCGCGCTCGCGCATGTCGCGGAACGCCTGAAGGACTGGCATCGGTGAGCGATCCCGTGATGATCGAAGCCGCGGAATGGGCCGAACGGCTCGACCGCGACCCGAGCGCCGTAATGCGTGCGCGGTTCGAAGACTGGCATGCGCGACCGGATCACGCTGCAGCCTGGGCGGTGATCGCCCAAGCACGGGCCGCGACTACAGCGCTGGCGGACCATCCCGACCTTCTGGCATTGCGGCACGCGGCCGTGGCGCGCGCTGCGTTACGCCGCGAGCCACGACGAGTCGCGCCGTGGATACTGGCCGCCGCCGCCTGTGCCACGGTGGTCGCGCCGCTGGCGTTGTGGCGCTTCGCGGATGATACGCCTGCCGTGCAGGTCGCCGAAACACCCATGTACCGGACGGCGACGGGTCAGCGCCTGATGGTCACGCTGTGCGACGGGTCGCGGCTGACTCTCGATACCGACACGCGGGTCCGGATGGCCTATACGAGCAACGAGCGTCGATTGGTGCTGGAACGCGGACAGGCCTTGTTCGAGGTCGCCAAGCACCAGGCCCGGCCGTTCGTCGTCACCGCGGGCGCGCAGGCGGTGACCGCGCACGGCACCGCGTTCGACGTGCGGCTCGAAACCAGCGCGGTGCGCGTCGCGCTGCTCGAAGGGCTCGTCAGCGTCGCCGGCAAGGGCGCACGCGGCAAGACCGTCGCGATGGTGCCGGACGACGTCCTCACCGCATCGGCCAGCGGCGTGTCGGTTCGCCACATGCCCGGCAGCGCGCAGCGGCTGGCAAGCTGGAGCGAAGGCCGGCTCGTGTTCGAGGACGAGGCATTAAGTCAGGCCGTCGCCGAGATAAATCGCTACAGCGTCCAGCAGATCGCGATCGCCGACGCCGCTGCGGGCCGGGTCCGGATCAGCGGCGCATTCCGGACGGGCGAGGTCCAGCCGTTCCTCGACGCGCTCGAACTGGGCTTTCCCGTCAGCGTCGATCGGCACCCGAACGGCAGCATCACGATCGCCTCGAAAAAATAATCGACCCGAGGGCAAAACCCGGTTCGGGTTTTCCGACGTCCCGCGTCTTTATCGTCAGATCGACCCCGGCAGAGGGATCGCACGAACAGGGAGGGTTGCATGACATCCACAGGCAGGGCCGTGCTGGTACGCGGCGTGATGATGACCGCATTGGCGCTGGGCGCAGGCGGGATCCCGATCGGCGTCACGGCGCAGGCCGCTATCGGCATCCGCATTGCGCGGCAGGACATGAGCACCGCGTTGCTCGCCTTCTCGCGCCAGAGCCGCAAGCAGATCCTGTTCTCCCCCACCCTCGTCCGCGGCAAAACCGCACGCGCGGTGGCCGGCCGGATGGACGTCGGCGCGGCGCTGACGACGATCCTGAAAGGCTCCGGGCTCGGCCACCGGCTGACGCCGAGCGGGGCCTATCTGATCATCGACACGCATCCTCAGGCGGCCGAAGCCACGCCAGCGGCGGTTCAGGTCGCCCCGGCGCAGGCGGCAGCCGATCCGGCTGCGACGCAGGTGCCCGAGGAAACCGCCCCCGATATCGTCGTGATCGGCACGGCGGGCGCAGGCACCCGGCGCCAGGATGCGGCGTTCGCGGTCACCACGATCGACAGCAGCATGGCGCAGCGGCTCGGCACTGCCAGCACTGCCGAAGTCCTTCGTGCGGTGCCGGGGGTCAGCACCGAAAGCTCGGGCGGCAAGACCGGCGCGAACATCTTCGTGCGCGGCTATCCATCAGGGGGCGATGCGGAATATGTCACCTTCCAGACCGAAGGCGTGCCTTTCTTCCCGCCGCCGACGCTGTCGTTCCTCGAAAACACGCAGCTGATCCGCATCGACGAGACGATCCAGCGTGTCGAAGCGGTGCGCGGCGGCACCGGCGCACTGTTCTCGAACGGCCAGCCCGGCCTGACCGTCAACCTCGTCCAGCGCGAGGGGAAGCAGGCGCCGGCCGGGTTGCTGAAACTCAGCGGCACCGATTTCGGCGAGTTCCGCGTCGACAGCTATGTCTCGGGGCCGATCGACGACAGCACGACCTATATGCTCGGCGGCTATTACTCGACCTCGCGCGGGATCCGCGACGCGCAGTTCGAGGCGGAGCGCGGTGGTCAGATCACCGGCAATATCCGCCATGACTTCGACAAGGGCTCGATCCTGCTCTTCGGTCGCTATCTCGACGATCGCGGCCAGTGGCTGCTGCCCATCCCAGTCGTCCAGGACGGCGACAAGATCCGCGAATATCCCGGCTTCGATGCCGGTACCAGGACGCTCGTCGGACGCGACACGCGGATCGGCGTGCGCAACGACGGCAGCCGGGTCGATCTGGCAGACGGACGCAGCGCGAAGATCTACAATCTGGGCGGCAATTTCGATTACGAACTCGGCAGCGGGATCACGGTTCGCGATCGCGGCAGCTGGATGGAGGGCGATGCCGACACGATCGGTTTGGTCCCCGGCGGCTCTGCGCCGGTCACCGCCGCAGCCTATGCTGCCGGCCGGGGCGGGACGATCGGGTCGCTCACCTTCGCGACCGGCGGTGCGGCGGCCTCGCCCAACCAGGCGGTCGTCGAGGCCGGCCTCTGGAGCGTCGAGAAGCACATCCAGGCCTTCGTCAACGATTTCGCGCTGGAATGGAAAACGGGCAGCAACACGCTGACCGGCGGCGTCTATTACACGCGGTACAAGTCGCGTGACCGGTGGAATCTCGGCAACAGCATGCTGATCACCGCCGAACCCAACGCCCGACGGCTGAACCTGACGCTGGCGGATGGCCGGATCGTCACGCGCGATGGCTTCTCGGGCGGATCGACGTTCAAGGTCAACGCGCGCTACACCGGCGAGGACGTCGCGGGCTATGCCGTCGACGAACTGCAGATCACCGACCAGCTGCGAATCGACGGCGGCGTCCGGTGGCAGCATCACTCGGTCGACGGCACGCTCGAAAACCTTGCAGCGACGGTCCCGGCGGCGGGTTTGGACGGCAACCCGCGGACGCTGTACGACAATGGCGATGCGCAGCTGAACGGCACCTTCCGCACGATCCGCTATCGCGGCGATGCCTGGTCGTGGACCGGCGGCGTCAATTACGACCTGACCCGGCAGATCGGTGCGTTCGTCCGCTACAGCCGCGGCAACAGCTTTCCGTTCTTCGACAATCTGCGCGACGGGATCGACGTCGCACCGCAGGTCGACAGCTATGAAGGCGGCGTGAAGGTCTCGACCGGTATCGCCAACCTGTACGCGACGCTGTTCCACAACACGTTCGACGGCCTTGCGACGACGGTCATCACCAGCGGCGCCCCGATCGCGTCGGTCGGTGGCGCCAAGGCGACCGGCGTCGAGTTCGAGGGGCAGTTGCGGCCGTTCGGCGGCTTCACGCTCAGCGGCTCGGCGACCTATCTCGACGCCAGCTACCGCGACTTCTTCACCGATGGCGGCCGGACCGATCTCACCGGCAATCGGGTTCAGCGCCAGCCGAAATGGCAGTGGCGCGTGACCCCCGCCTATGATCTCGAGCTCGGCGGCGATGCGAAGGCGGGAGTCTATGCGACGATCGGCTATATCGGCGACCGCTTCTCCGACGTCCAGAACGCGCAGGTGCTGCCGAGCTTTTACAAGCTCGACGCAGGCATCACTCTCGATCTGAACCGGCAGGTGCAGTTCCAGGTGATCGGTGACAATCTGACCGACGAGATCGGGCTGACCGAGGGCAATCCGCGCACGCTCGGATCGCAGGGCAGCGGCACGATCCTCGCAAGGCCGATCGTGGGTCGCTCGATCCGGTTCGCCGCCGCGTTCAAGTTCTGACACAGCCCAGGGTGATCGATCCCGCCCCGTCGGGGGATCGATCACCCTGGCGAAATGGTTGCGATCTTCATGAAAACCCTTTGCCGTTTTGCCGCCCTGGCCTCGGTCGCCGCAATGGCGCCTGCCCAGACCACTCCGTCCCGACCGGCCGCCTCTCCCGCACTCTCTGCCGCGAAGGCCCAATCGCCCGCCGATATCTATGGCCCACTGTTCCAGGCCGTGCAGCAAGGTCACGTCTTCGCGGACGGCAAGACGTTCGTCGATGCCGTCCCCAAGCGCGCGGCCGCGGCGATCATGGCGGACTATGCGCGGACCAGACCCGCCGGCCCGGCGCTGAAGGTGTTCGTGCTCGCCAATTTCGTGGTGCCCGGCGAGAACGACCGGGGCTCGGGCGATCTCCGGTCGCATGTCCGGGCCCTGTGGCCGCAACTCGTCCGTCAGCCTATCGCCCCCGTCGCAGGCAGCTCCGCCCTGTCGCTGCCGGCGCCCTATGTCGTACCGGGCGGGCGCTTCCGCGAAATCTATTACTGGGACAGCTATTTCACGATGCTCGGGCTGAAGGTCGACGGCCAGCAGCCGCTCGTCGAATCGATGCTCGACGATTTCACCAGCCTGATCGAGCGTTACGGGCACATCCCGAACGGGACGCGGACCTATTATCTCAGCCGTTCGCAGCCGCCTTATTACGCGCTGATGCTCGATCTCTCGACCAACACCGACCCCGCTGTCGCGAAGCGTCGGCTGGCGGCGTTGCGCGCCGAGCACGCCTTCTGGATGAAGGGCGCGACCTGCCTCGACGGCAACCCGGCCTGTCTCCGCGTCGTGCGGATGCCCGACGGCAGCGTGCTCAACCGCTATTATGACGACCGCGATACGCCGCGCGACGAATCCTATGCCGAGGACGTCGAGACCGCGGCCAGGGCGGCACCCCGCGCCGCCGCCGATACGCAGCGCAACCTGCGTGCGGGCGCGGAGAGCGGATGGGATTTCAGCTCACGCTGGCTCCGCGATCCCCGGTTGCTCGCCACAATCCACACCACCGACATCGTGCCCGTCGATCTCAACAGCCTGATCTGGGCGATGGAACGCCGCATCGCCGCGCGCTGCCAGACCGCCAGCGACACCCCCTGCGTGACCGAATTCACGACCCTGGCGACCAAGCGCAAGACCGCGATCGACCGCTATCTCTGGCAGGTGGCGACCGCGCGCTATGCCGACTGGGACCTGTCGACGCGCATGCCAACGACCAGCATCAATGCGGCGATGCTGCACCCGCTGTTCGTCGGGCTTGCGTCGCCGGCGCAGGCGAAGGCCGTCGCCGCGACGGTGCGCAAATCGCTGGTGGCCGGGGGCGGCCTGCGCACGACGACGCTCAATACCGGGCAGCAATGGGACGAACCCAATGGCTGGGCACCGCTACAATGGGTCGCGATCGCAGGGCTCGAGCGAAACGGCGAACCGGCGTTGGCCAAAGACATCGCCAGACGCTGGCTCGGAACGGTCGGCGCGGCCTATGCCGATACCGGCAAGATGCTCGAAAAGTATAATATCGAACAGCGCATACCGGGCGGAGGCGGCGAATATCCGGTGCAGGACGGGTTCGGCTGGACCAACGGCGTGACTAGCGCGATCCTCGATCGCTTCCCGGACCTGGCCCAGCCGTCGACCAGTGTTCGCAAATAGGATCTCGGCAATAGGATCATTCTTGTCATCGGCCGCCTTTGACGCGACCTGTCGGCTTTGCAGGAGATGACATTGAGTATCGAGCAGTTCACCGGCGACGCAGCGATCACGGAGTCGGACGCCTTGATCGTCGTCGACCCGCAGATCGACTTCTGCCCCGGCGGCCGGCTGGCGGTTGCGGGCGGGAACGAGATCATGGCCGGGATCGAACGGCTCGCTCCGCGATTCCGGCATGTCGTTTTAACGCAGGACTGGCATCCGGCCGGGCACCTGTCCTTCTCGAGCAGCCACCCTGGTCGGCAGCCGTTCGATACCGTGCCGATGCCATATGGCGAGCAGGTTCTTTGGCCCGATCACTGCGTCCAGGGAACCGCCGGTGCCGAGTTCCATCCCGACGTGCAGGGCACCATCCGCCGCGCTCACGTCATCGTTCGTAAGGGGTATAATCCGGACATTGATTCCTATTCGGCCTTTTTCGAGAACGACAAGACGACGAGAACCGGGCTGGCCGGGTATTTGCGGGACAAGCAGGTTCGGCGGTGCGTGTTCGTTGGGTTGGCCTATGATTTCTGCGTCGCCTGGTCGGCACTCGATGCGCGGCGCGAGGGCTTCGACGCGTCTATCCTGACGGACTACACCCGAGCGATCGCAATGCCGGTCGGCGACGGAACGACGGTAGACGTGGCGGAAGCGCAGTTCCGCGCAGCCGGCGTCCGGTTGATATAGACTGCCAAGATGGCGCGGAAGGACGCGCACGTGTCGACGCCGCGAACGCACCCTGCCCTTTCCGTGCCTGATATTATGGGCGGGCACCCTTTGGTCGGCCGAGCGCGACGACGATACCAGCGCCGACAACACCGAGCACCACAACCGCGGGGTGAAGCTTTTGCACCTGCAGCACGCTACTCGACGTGCGCGCGCGGACATGCTGGGTCCCGCGCAGCGCATCGGTCCGCGGATCATAGAGATTGTCGCGGCGTGCCGGATCACCGGGATCCCCGGGCTTCTGCTGCGCGAACGTGCCGACCAGTTCCATGATCCGGTCGCTCAACTGCGGCGCGGTGCGCGAGAGAAGCGAGGCGAGCAGCCCCCCGCCCCCCGCATACAGCGTCCGCCGCGGCGTCTCGCACGCGAACAGCACCGCGTCGGCGACGACCGAGGGGGTGTAGAGCGGCGGTGGCAGGCGCGGTGGCTGATCCATGAAATTGCGCGCATGTTCGGGGAATGGCGTGTCGATCGCGCCGGGCTTGATCAGCGTGACCGAGATGCCGGCCCCCTCCTGCTCGAGCTCCATCCGCAACGTGTCCGTCAGCGCCTGCACCGCATGCTTGGTCGCGCCATAGGGCCCCTGCTCGACGATCGCGCGGTCGCTAAGGATCGAGCCGATATTTACGATCGCGCCGCCTCGCCCGCGCAGATGGCGGGCCGCGACCAGCGATCCGTGCAGCATGCCGAAATAGTTGACGTCGAACACGCGCCGGTGATCGGCGATCGGCACCTGATCGAGTGTGCCGTACGTGCCTGTCGCGGCATTGTTGACCCAGCTGTCGAAGCCGCCGAACGCCGCGACTGCAACGGCGGTGACACGCTCGACCGCAGCCATGTCGCTGACGTCGGCAGCGCACACCGCGATGCGTCCGCCATCGGCCGACAGACGGGCGCGGAGGGCCTCGAGCGCGGTTTCGTTCCGCGCGGTCGCTACGACGGCGGCCCCGCGGCGCACGGCAGCCTCGACGGTCGCGAGCCCGTTGCCGCTGGTAGCGCCAGTGACAACGATGACCTGGTCGCGAAGGGGTTTCAGCGTGATGGCCATGGCGATCAGCGCCCCAGCGGCGACTGGGCGTAACCGGCGAGCAGGGCCGCGACATCGTCATAGATCGCGACCGCGCCCGCGCCATTCAGCCGCTCGTCACTGAACTTGCCCGATCGGACACCAACCGCGGCGATCCCGCATTTGGCCGCTGCCTCGATGTCATAGGGCGTATCGCCGACGACGATCACCTCTGCAGGATCGATCCCCGGCAGCGCCTTCAGCGCGGTGGCGAAAATGTCCGGGGCGGGTTTGGTCCGCTCGACGTCGTCGCTGCTCGTCGTCGCGCCGATCAGATCGCGCGCCTCGAGCAGCGCGATGTAATGATCGAGCTCCGATCCCGACGCCGACGAGGCGAGCACGACCTGCTGCCCAAGACCATGCGCGTGCGCCAGCAGATCATGCGCGCGCGCGAACGGCTTGGCGGTCTCGAGATATTTTGCCTTGAAGATCTCGCCGTGCGTATCGCCGAGTTTCTCCTGCTCCTCCGCGTCGGCACCGGGCAACAGGGTGGGCACGAGCATGTCGGTCCCCTTGCCGATCTGATCGTGGATTACCTGCCGGTCGAAGGACGCCCCGACGCCTGCAAAGGCCTCCTCCCAGGCTAGCACATGCATGTCATTCGTATCGACCAGCGTGCCGTCGATATCGAAAAGGATGGCCTTGATTTGCATAGTTCAATCCCGGGTCTGACGTCGTGTATTCGCCAACCAGCACGCCAGCGCCGTGACAGGCGTGGCGCTAAGCGTCGGCAAGAGATGATGATATCCAAACGGTTGACTGTCCGAATTGGCCCCGTCGACGGCGAATTTGACGGTGCGCACTGCGCTTAACCGAGTATCCAACCCTGTCTCCATCGTACCGCGACATCCTTTCGCACGCGGTTTTCGCTAGGAAGGACCCCCGAATGATCGTGGCTTTCGGGAATTTTCCAATGATATCCTGTCTTTACCTACCCTGATAAGGATCAATACGAAATATACCCGTCGAATTCTGGAAATCGTCAGGAACGATAAGGAGGTTCGGATCGCTATGTCTCCATCAATATCCAAAGCTTGACGGCACGACGCCCAACTCAACCACGCTGACCAACGCCTTTGCTGGCATCGCGAAGTCTATCGTCCGTCGGGCTTGGTCTACTGCTTATTATTTTTGACGGCGTAATGTACTCTTCGAAAGTGCGGCACGCCAATTAAAAGACGGAGACTTTCTGATGCGCGCACTGGTTTGGCATGGAAAAGGCGATGTTCGGGTCGATACTGTCGCGGATCCCGAGATCAAGCACCCTCGCGATGCGATCATCAAGGTGTCATCTTGCGCGATCTGCGGGTCTGATCTTCATCTGCTCGACGGTTATCAGCCGACGATGCAGGCCGGGGACATTCTCGGCCATGAAAATATGGGCGTCGTCGTCGCATTGGGCTCGGAGGTCACCAACCTGAAGATCGGCGACCGCGTCGTCGTGCCGTTCACGATCAGCTGCGGAGACTGCTTCTTCTGCCGCAAGGGTCTGTTCTCGGCGTGCGAGCGAACCAACCCGAATGCTGAAATGGCGATCAAGGCGATGGGCCATTCGCCTGCCGGCCTGTTCGGCTTCAGCCACATGCTCGGTGGGTATTGCGGTGGCCAGGCGGAATATCTGCGCGTGCCGATGGCCGATATCGGCCCGATCAAGGTGCCCGACAACGTCACCGACGATCAGGCGCTTTTCCTCTCCGACATCTTCCCGACCGGCTATATGGCCGCCGAGAATGCGAACATCGAAGAGGGCGATACCGTGGCGATCTGGGGCTGCGGCCCGGTCGGCCAGTTCGCGATCCGATCGGCGCTGATGCTCGGCGCAGGCCGCGTGATCGCGATCGACGAGGTGCCCGAGCGTCTCGCGATGGCCGAGGCCGGCGGTGCGGAGACGATCAACTTCGCCGAGGTCGACAGCGTCTATGACGAACTCCAGTTCCGCACCAAGGGCCGCGGTCCGGACAGCTGCATCGATGCCGTCGGTGCAGAGGCTTCGGGTCATGGCGCAATGGATGCAGTGATCGACAAGGTGAAGGCGGCGACGTTCCTCGCCACCGACCGTGTGCATGTCCTGCGCGAGGCGATCATGAGCTGCCGGATGGGTGGCACGGTCTCGATCCCCGGCGTCTATGTCGGGATGGGTGACAAGATCCCGATCGGCGCGATGATGAACAAGGGGCTGACGATCAAGACCGGCCAGACGCATGTCCAGGCTTACACGAAGCCGCTGCTGGCGCGCATCGAAGCCGGCGACATCGACCCGAGCTTTGTCGTGACGCACCCGGCGAGCCTCGAGGATGCGCCCGAAATGTATCAGAAGTTCCGCGACAAGCAGGACGGCGTCATCAAGGTCGTGCTGCGGCCGTAACCCTGCCCCACCCCGGTCCGCTCTGCATGCCGATCGGGGTGGCCGCTTCCTATCCACGACCGTCACGAGGAGTTTCCATGAGCGACAAGGTTCATACCCCCGTCCCGGGCAATCCCGCGAGCAAGGGCGCGCCGGATGGCGTCTCGGAGTCGCCTCGCAGCGATACCGACGGCCGCGTTCACGGTCGCAGCGACGGCGGTGAGAGCGCGGGCGGCGCCTATCCCAACCCGCACGAAGGCAAGACCGACGCCGATACCAGCCCCGCGTCGCAGGGCGGCCAGACGGACATCGCCTATCATGGCGGCGGTCAGGCGGGTGAAGACGGGGGCAGCGCCGGCAACGCCGTCGCCGGCTCGCACGGCGGCGGCGGTACGACGATCGCAGCCGACCCCGATGCCGATCGAGCCCCGCACTCGATCGCGGCCGATCATGGCACGATCAAGGTCGTCGAGACGTCCGGTATCGCCGAGGCCGAGGCGACGGGCAAGGTCGGTACCGATGCGCGCTACGAGAACGAACAGGCGAAGCCCGGCGCCGGCTGACGCCTCGACGGCACGCCCCCTATTCAACGTTAATCACGCCACCGGGCATTTCTGGCCCGTGCACCAGCAAGGAGTATCCCATGTCTGCACCCGAGAATCTGAAAGACATTTACACCGACGAGCTGAAGGACCTGTGGTCGGCGAACGACCAGATGAAGAAGGTCCTGAAGAAGATCACGTCGAAGGCCAGCGATGCCGCGCTGAAGGACATGCTGACCAAGTCGCAGGCGGATATCGAGAAGCATACCGACCTCCTCAAGAAGTTGATCGCGTCGAACGACGAGAAGGTCTCCAAGGAGCATTGCAAGGGCATGGAAGGGCTTGTTGCCGAGGCCACCAAGCACGTCCTCGAAGAGGGTCCGGAAAAGGGTCCGTTGCTCGATGTCATGATCATCGCCCAATATCAGCGGATGACGCATTACGGCATCGCCGGCTTCGGCACAGCCGCAGCCTATGCCAAGGCGCTGGGTCTCAAGGATGATCACAAGGCGCTGAACGCGGCCACCAAGGACATTTACGGCGGCGACGAATATATGACGAAGCTCGCCGAGACGAGCGTCAACCTAGACGCCGAAGACGCCTGAAACGTTCGCCCGCCGGCTCACCCCGGCGGGCGATGTCCTGCCCCGTAGACGACGGACGCGACAGTCATGACCACCTACCCCTTGAGCGAGCCGGCCCGGATCTTCGCTGACGCATCGTCCGCCGGTGCGACACCGACGGAAGTCGGACGCGGAACGCTGGAGGCGTGCGTCGATATCGTCGCTGGTCTGTCGGAGGCGCGGCAGCGTTCCGTCGCCATCCATATGGACGATCTTGACCTCCGGTTCAATGCGCAGGAGATCAGCGAACTCCTCCATTATCTCCGCACGGAAAAACCAGGTGTTTCAAACGCGGAAATTACCGAGATCAAGGTCGCCGACCAGTAGCGACAAAGGCGCTCGTGGCGTTCCGCGATTGCCTGTGCGCCCCGCAGCACCCGGATCACACGGAGTACGCTGTAGCCCGGCGCGGGCAGCCAGGGTAACATTGACCGTCGCTGTCCTTTGCGACCATCATCACCACATGATCATCTCGCAGGCCGATGCGCGCCGCATTGCGCTTGCAGCCCAAGGGTTCGGCCGACCGCCGCCGCCTCGGGTCACGGCGGCGCATCTCCACAAGGCCGCCGATCGGACGGGGCTTCTTCAGATCGACAGCGTCAACGTGCTGGCCCGCGCGCATTACCTGCCACTGTTTTCCCGGCTTGGCGGCTACGACCGGGCGCTGCTCGAGCGCGCCGCCTGGGGTCCAAAGCCGCATCGCCGGTTCTTCGAATATTGGGCGCATGAGGCGTCGCTGCTGCCGCTCGAGCTTCATCCGCTGCTGCGATGGCGGATGGCCCGCGCTGAGCGAGGCGAGATCGGCTACGCCGCGCTTCGCCGCTTTGCGACAGAGCATCGTAGCGAAGCCGACGCCGTATTGGCCCGCATCGCGGCCGAGGGCCCCCTGACCGCCGCCGATTTCGAAAACGGGGCGAGCCGCAGCGGCTGGTGGGAATGGAGCGACGTCAAACACACGCTGGAATGGCTGTTCTGGTCGGGCCGGATCACCACGGCGACACGGCGGGGCAGTTTCGCGCGGGTCTATGACCTCCCCGAGCGTGTCCTGCCCCCTGCCGTACTGGCTCTGCCCACACCGAGCGTTACCGAGGCGCAGCGGGCGCTGATCGATCGGAGCGCCCGCGCGCTCGGCATCGCGACCGCCGCCGAGCTGCGTGATTATTTCCGGCTGAAGCCCGTCGAGGCGGATCATGCCATTGCCGATCTGGTCGAGGATCAGGCGTTGGTGCCCGTCCGCGTGGACGGCTGGAGCCAGAAGGTCTGGCTGCACCGTGACGCCGCGGTGCCCCGCCGGGTGCGCGGGGCGGCCTTGCTGGCGCCCTTCGATCCGCTGATCTGGGAACGCGGCCGCACCGAACGCCTGTTCGGCTTCCGGTACCGGATCGAGATCTATGTGCCGCAGGCGCAACGCACCCACGGCTATTATGTGCTGCCCTTCCTGATGGACGAGGCATTGGTCGCGCGGGTCGATCTCAAGGCGGACCGGCAAGCGGGCGTGCTGCTGGCGAAACGCATAACGCTCGAACCGGGGGCGCCCGACGACACGCTGCCCCGCCTGCAGGTCGAGTTGGAGCGGATGGCGCAATGGCTCGGCCTGTCGGACGTTCATGTCGGCGAGATCATCCGTCCCGCGTGATGCGCCATGCAACGATCGTCCGTCTCGCCGCCACATGTCAGTGGCTGATCGATCAGAATGTCACGACCACACTGACGGCGTCCTGGTAGCTGCCCGCCGCTGGCGTCACCTGCGCCTGATTGATCCTGGCGACATAGG
Source organism: Sphingomonas sp. STIS6.2 (assembly GCF_000732685.2). Taxonomy (NCBI): domain Bacteria; kingdom Pseudomonadati; phylum Pseudomonadota; class Alphaproteobacteria; order Sphingomonadales; family Sphingomonadaceae; genus Sphingomonas; species Sphingomonas sp. STIS6.2. The sequence continues at coordinate 75,041 of NZ_JPDP02000159.1, read as the reverse complement.
GATAAGTCCTGACCGGCGTCAGGCTGCCCGTTCCGGGACTTGCGCCGGTAAGCGGGTTGGCTTCGTTCCAGACGGTGACGCCATCCGCATGATAGATCTGATACTGCAACGTCGCGCCCGCGCCGCTGGTCATCTGCCGCCACGCTGCACCGGTACCAGCACCGCCGGGTGTGAAGCCGATCCGGTAGACGGCGTCACGAGTGCAATCGATCTGGACGGCCGAGGTCACCGGGCCGAACTGCGTGACGAGCGCGGCACTGCCGAAGGACAAGTCGGGCGCGGTGATCTTGCAGTCGTTGCCGACCACCAGCGTCACTTGAAGCGTTACGACGACCTTCCCGCTATCATAGCCCGAACAGACAAGGCTCAGCACATTCACCCCGTTGCAGACGCTATAGTCCCATTGCACCGTCAGTGTGTCGCTATACGTCCCGGCAGGGATATTGGGAGCCGCCGTCAAACGCGCGAACAATGGCGTGGTGAAACTGCTTCCACCGCCCTGCACCGCCAACAGGCTGCCGCTCATATAGTTGACGGTCGATCCCTGCGTGAACGGCGTGGTGCCGTTGGCATCGGCCGACACCTGATAGGCGATCGCGTCGGCGCCTTTGACCAGGCGAAACTGGTTGAGGCTGGTGATGGTCGCGCGCGCCGAATTGCCCCCGATGAGGGTCAGCACGGACCCTGTACAGGAAAGACCGGCTGACCCGGCAACTTGCGGCACCGTGCTACCACGCACGTCGTACGACGACACCGGCGAAAAGGTGAGCGCCCCGGACGATGTCGTGCAGGCGGCGAATGCGGGACCCGTGACGATGCTCAGGACCACCAGTGCGAAGAACAGCCGCAGCGACACCATCACCGGCACGAGACCGGTCCTATCCGTGACAGAGCCGCGACGTCTGCGGAGACGCCGAACGTCGCCTGGCACACCGTCCCGTCCGACGTCAGCGCGGAGAGCGACACCTGTTCGCCGACATCCTCCAGATACGCGATGCCGTCCCAGCCGATGGCGACGTCGGGATGCCCCTCACGCCGGACGCGACCGCCCGGCTTGAGCGCCGCCCCGTTCCTGTCGACGAGCACCGCAAGGATGTTGCGCGTCATGCGGACGTTCAGACGCACGACGGCGCCACTGCCCTGTCGCACGGCAACCCGCTGCTCCACCGCGGATGCGACATGGTTCTCCGACAGCGACAGCGTATCGATCGCGAAGCGGACGGGAAGATAGGGCACGACATTGGGCACGAAGAGATGGCCCTTGCGGTTCGTCACGCCGACCGGCTGGTTTTCATAGCTGACGCCAACGCCCGCCACGCCAGTCTCGACGACCGCAAAGGCATCGCTCGCCTGGTTGGCGACGAACAGGCCGCCGTCCATCGCCACGATCGACCCCGATGCGCCAACCCAGGCCGAGCTGCGCGCCTGGGCCGTCGCGCCCCCGGCCTGCACTTCGATGAAGGGCGCGCGCCATGTCCCGGTCACCTGCCCCGATGCGGGCCCCCGGCTCGCCGCTGCTATCCCGGCGTCGATGCCGAGGCCGCCATCGGTCGGCGTCGCCCGGGTATAACCGACCTGATAGAGATTGCGCCCGGCCGAACGGCTGATCCCGCCGCTGGCCGCATTGCGTCCGAACGGGATGAACAGGCGCAGCTGAGCACTGGTCGCGCCTCGTTCGAAATCGCGATCCGCGGTCACGAACAGGTTCGCGCGCGATCCGACCGGACGGCCATAGGACAAGGACAGCAGGCGCGAACGTAGCGTGAGTTCGTCGACCGATCCCAAGGTTCGCCCCGAAATATACGCAGCCCCCACTGTGCCCAGCCGCGCCAGATTGACGTTGGCGATCGCGCGATAGGTTCGCCGCCGTGTCGCGGGATTTGCAAGGTCGAAGCTGGCGAGCTCGCGAAAGCCCCTGCTGCGATCGTCATATTGCGCGGCAACGCTGAAGTGGCGCGCAGTATAACTGTAGCCAAGCGACCAGCGATGGCCCGCGGCCTGACCCATGCGCGACGCACTGACCGACAGCGCGACGGTGCCAAATCGCGACGGCGCCACCACGAGCCCGCCCCCGATCTGCCGAAGCCGGGCGGTCGCCTCGGCATGCGCCTCGAGCGTCAGGAACGACGTCATGCCGCGTCGGATCGAGCCATTGGCGGCGAGCGTGCCGTAATCGAAATTGCGGATGCCATAGCCTTGGCGGATGGCGCCGGCTTCGGCTGCGAAATCGGTGAGCCCGGCGCGCAGCAGTGTCGACGAGACGTAGAAGGGGATCGTGGTCGCGATCTGCCGGCCCACGGCGTCCGTCGTGACGATCACGGCCTCGCCGGCGCCGTTGATCACCGGGACATCCTGCAGCACGAACCGACCCGGCGCGACGTCTGCGCCCTGCTGCCGATAGCCGTCGACGAACAGGTCCACCGCCGACGGCACGGCCGCCTTGCCCGCAAAGCTCGGCAGCGGCATCGTCAACAGGTCCGGCCGCGTATTGAAATCGCGCGTGAGCTGCAGGCCACCCAGCCGGACGGACGTGCTCCAGGGCAAGGACCGCGTGATCAGGTCACCCGCCGTGACGGTCAGCGCGCGATCCTCGTTGATGAATCTCGCATGCGTATCGTAGCGCAGATAGCCGCCGATGCCGGACCCAACCCGCATCACGCCGGAATTGGACAGCGTCGCAACCGGCCCGAAGACCCGCTGTTCGGACCATAAGGAGGCAAGGGAGCCTCCGTCGGCGCGCTGCGCATAAAACTGGTAGTTGACCATCGCGCCCCAGCTGGCGAGCGTGGCGGCGCGGGCTCTTCCACCCGCGGCGATCCGCGTGGTCGGCAGATGGTCGGGCGCGGTTTCGAGATGGAGAGCCTGGAGCGCGGCATCATAGCGGGCGCGGGTGTGCGGCAGCGACGCGACGTCGCGCTCCGCCCCGCCGCCCTCCGCACCGCCGCCCTCCCCGTCGAACGTCACGCCATTTCGGCTGAGCGCCTCGCCCGGCACGAGCATCCGTATGCCGACGATCCGCAGCGGCACCAGGTCACCGGTGGCACGGCCGTTCACCACCAGCTCGACGAACAGCTGCTGCACCGGGTCACCCGCGCGCGCCATTTGTGGCAGGCAGACCAGCATGGTCGTCAGCAGGAGCGCACCTCGGATCATGGCGTGTCGGACGGATCAACGCGCGGCAATGCGCTGATCGGCGCCATTGACGTTTGCCACCAGCGGACTGGTGTCCGGGACGCCTTCCGGCACCGGCCAGCGCATCGTCTGACCCGCCAGGACATAGCCCGCGAGCCCCGAAGCAAGACTGGTCTTCTTGTCGTCCGCCGTCCGGATATCGACGAGGCGCGCATGCAGCATGCCGGTATTGCGGATCGCCAGCGTCCGACCGCTGCCGCTCCGTTCCACCGTCGCGGTCAGTTCGGGCTTGGCCGCGGTGACGGACCCCGCATAGGTGAAGAGCGGAACCGAATAGCGCATCTGCACCGCAAGCTCCGCTGCCGGCAGCCGGCTCGCATTCGGCGCATTCGCGGTGGGGATTTCGTCGATCAACAGGCGGTAGCTGCGCTCCACCGGGCCGGTCTGGTCGTTCGCCGCAATAGCAGGCCGCTCGCGCCGCAGCACACGGATCATCTGCCGTTGCCCCGCCGGGATGACTGCGATCGGCGGGCTGGCAACGACCTCGTCCTGATCATCGTACAGATCGCCCTGCGGACCCTGCGACCAGCGCAGCGTCCGGACCTGCATCGTGATCGGTTCGTTGCCCTTGTTCTCAATCCACAGTGCGGTCGCGCGCTCGGTGGCGGCGATTTTCGGATCGACCGGCCAGATGATGACCGCCGCGGCGCGACTTGTGCCTGGCAGCAGGAGGAGCGGCGAGACGATGGCGGTCAACATACGCAGGATCTTCATGACTTGTCCTTGCTGCATCACCAGGTGACGGTGATGCGAACCACATCGGAATATCGCCCCGCGGCCACGCCGCGCTGGACGACGGCACGGGCGTGGACGGGAACGGAGAGTCGCGACGTGCCGATCGGGAATGCCAGCGCGATCGCCTGCGACGTCCAGGGCGTCTGACTGCCGTTCGCAAAAAGCTGGTAGGGCATGCGATCGGCAGGCCGGGTTGCGTGGACGAGCTGGCGCACCCCGTTGGACGGCTGAGTGCCGTTGTCCGCGGTGAGGGTGACGCTCATTCCCGGGGTGCAGTCGATCTGCAATCCGGCGGCAACCGCGGTGACCAAGCTGCCTTGCGCGGCTCCCCCATCGACCCCGTTCACCGACCCCAGGTCGATCGATCCCCAATTGCCCCCGGTATCGGCGCTGATCGCGCAACCATTGGCGATGACCGCCCCGACCCTGAACGTGCGGCTGGTCTCGGCCATGCTTCCCGACGCACAGCCTGCAACCGCCGACACCGCGAGGAAAGCCCGGACGGCGCGCACCGCCGCTACCAGCTGAGCGTCACCTGAACCGTATCGGTATAGGTACCCGCCGGCAGCGCCAGGCCATTGCTCGACGCGCGGGCATAGATCGGCAGCGTCAGTGCCGAGGTGGCTGCGGTACCGAGGCTGATCTGCCTGCCGATGGTGATCTCGTCCTGTCGCGCCGAGTCCATGTACAGCCGATACGCAACGGTCTGCCCGAGATACGCCAGCTGACGGACGTTGCCTGCGTCGTTCGCGCCCGCCCCGACGGTTACCTTCGGCGCGAGGCCCGGCGTGCACAGCACCGTGACCGCATTCATGGCGCCCTGCGCGACCATCGTCGCATCGGCATTGGCGAAGACGCCGGACTGATCGGCGAAAGCGATCGTTCCGATCCGCCCCATGGTCCCGGAGCTGTTGCCGCCGTTCACCGCACAGGCTGCGAGGATGTTCAGGGACACGCCGATCGTGCCGCTGGCGGTTTGCGCGTCTGCCGATATTGCCCCGCCAGACGCCGCGATCACGCCGACCGCAATGCCCAGAACCCTGCTCGTCATTTTACGGTAAATCATGATAAAACAGCCCTCCATTTGGGCTGTTCTCAATGGTCGCCAGTTAACAGGATGTTGAACAACCGATCTGGCCGACGATAGCTTTCGATCCAACGATTATGACATGGTTCCAATAAGATGACGGCTCTCGTGGCCGGTCATCAAACATGCCGGGTCTGGCGACCGCGGTGCCTCCTAATTCGGATTGCCGACCGGGATGACCGGATTGCCCTTGTAGCTGCCAAGCTTGACGTGGAGCACCTGTGCACGATCGGTGAAGTTGATCCCGTAGTCGGTCTGATCGCCGTTGAGAACGCGGTCGAACACCCAGTGCCCCTGCGCGTCGTAATGCCCCTCCTCGACCCGATCGTAGAGCATCGAACGCCCGCTGCTCGCATCCGCCAGCGCGAACGAGACGCGCGTGTCGAACCCGGTCACGAGATATTCGTCGGGGCCGATCTCGGCGATAGCAAGACCGCCGGTCGGTTGCGGGTTGCCGGTCGGCTTGTCGGTGCCGAACTGATACTGGCCGAACGTCGCGGTGGCGCGGTACTTGCCGAGGTCCATGACCTGCCTGTGCTCGACTTTGGGATCGGTCGGCTCGGCCACGCCCCAGGTCTTGCCGGCAAAGGCCAGCCGCGCCCATTCCCGCATCATCGGCTCGAACACGCGGTAGTTGCGCGCGAACAGCTCCATCGTCGGCGCGTCCAGCGCCTTCGCACCGAGCGGGAAGTTGTAATAGCCGCTATCGTCCATCCCGAACGGCGCGAAGCCGAGCCCGCCCCCGCCGACCACCGGATAGAAATACCTTGCGAACTCGGCCGCATTGCCCGTCTCCGGGATCAGCAGGGCGTTGTCGGCACGGCCGTAGAGCTTCAGATATTCGAGATACGCGGCATGATCGCGCGCATAGATATCGGGCGCGACCAGATCGAGCGACGGCGCCGCGGCCTTGTACACGTCGATCACGTGATGGATCGGCCCACCGCTCGAATAGGTCGTTGCCGCCTGCCGTCCAAAGGCCGAGGCGAGCGCGGCATTGACGTACATCGGCACCGGCTTCACCGCCTTGCCCGCCGCCGCGATCTCCTCGATGTAGCGGGCGATCGACCAGGCGTGGAAATACTCGTCGGCATCGGCGCCGAACACCTGTTTCCAGCTGCCCGCGGGCTTGCGGAATTTTTTCAGCAACGCCGCCGGGACCGGGCCATCGAACAGCTTCTGCGCGACCGGCGAGAAATCGCGGACGCTGCCATAGGTGCCCGCTTCGTTTTCGGGCTGGACCATGATGACGGTGTTCTGCGGATCGGCGGCCTTCAGATGCTGCATCAGCTTGACGAAGGCGCGCTTGTCCGCCTCCAGCGTCGACCGATGCAGCGGCGACAGCGCATAATGCGTCTCGCCCTTGGCGTTGGTCATCCGCGGGAACCGCGCGTTGTCGAGCTTGACCCAGGCGGGCGCATAATTGGGCGAGGTATTCTTCCACGTCGCGAACCACAGCAGGACGAGGCGCACCTTGTTCTGCTGCGCCTCGGCGAGCAGCTGATCGAGGAAGGAAAAGTCGAATTGCCCTTCGGTTCGCTCAATCTGCTCCCACGCGATCGGCACCTCGACCGTGTTGGCGTGCATCGCGTGGATCGTCGGCCAGACTTTGGGCAGCATCGCCGGATAATTGCTCGAATTATTGACCTGCGCGCCGAGCATCAGCCACGGCGCGCCATCGACCATCAACGCGTGATGCCCACCGCGGGTGACCAGCCTGGGCACCTCGGTCGCGGTCTGCGCGTGCGCGGCGCCGGCGAGCAGAGTTGCGGCGAGGGTCAGGCCCGCAAGCACGCGGGATGAGCGGAAGATCATGATGCAGTACCTCGAACGGGAAACGGGAAAGTCGGCACGGATCAGTCCTCGACGAAGACGAGCCCGCCCAGGCCCGATGCGACCGTGCCGTCGCTTTCGAGCAGGAGGGTGACGATCCGCTCGCCAGGTCCTGGCGGGAAGGCGACGCGCAATGTGGCGGCGGCGAAATCGGGCTTCGTCGCGGCGCGCTTGCCGTCGATCCAGATTTCACCCCGCCCGACGAGATCCTTGAACACGATCGTCCCGCCCCGTTCGCGCGTGCCGCGGTGCGGGGTGAGCTTGGCACGCAGCACGGTCCAGCGGCCACTGCCCTGCGGCGGCTGGATCTCGCCTGCGCGGACATACAGCCAGCTGTTCATGTCATTGTCCGCCAGCACGATGTCGGGCGACGGTTTGGCGGTGGCGGCAGGCGACTGCCGCCAGTCCTGCACCGTCAGCGTCATGCGGGCGGCCGCGACGAACGGACGGGCCGGTGTCGCGAGGCGACGCACAGTGCTGGTGGCCGTGCGCAATCCCGCCGCGCTGGCCGAGAGCTTGACGGTGCCCGCGCCGCCGCCGCCCGCGCGAACGATCACCTGCGCCAAACCGTTGAACAGGCGGCGGCGATTGCCCTGTTCGGCTTCGTGGCTGACGGGATCGCCATTGCCGAGGCCGATGATCGTCCCGCCGCTGACTGCAAAGGTGACGTCGAGATTGGCGGTCGGCACATGCCGCCCGCGCGCATCGACGGCGTCGATCGTATAGGGCTGCACGTCCTCGCCATCCGCCGCCATCGCACGCCGGTCGGGCGTGATCCGCAGCGCCACCGCCGCGCCGGTCGTCTCGACCACGCTGCGCGCGACCTCGCGTCCGCCGCGATAGCCGATCGCCTCGAGCCGGCCCGGCGCATAGGGCACCTGCCAGCTCGGCATCGTGTAGCGATCGACCTTCTGCTCGCCGATCAGACGGCCATTGAGCATCAGCCGCACGGATTCGACATTGGTCAGCGCCATCACCTTGACCGCCTGCCCCTCGCGCCCGGGCCAGTTCCAGTGCGGCATCAGATCGAGCAGCGGCACGTCGTCGACCCACTGTGCGCGGTGCAGATAGAAGGCCATCTTCGGAAAGCCGCACAGGTCCATGATCCCGAAATAGCTGCCCGCGGACGGCCATTCGAACGGGGTCGGCTCGCCGTGATAGTCGAACCCGGTCCATACGAAGGTCCCCGCGACGAACGGCCGCTCGGCAACCGACTTCCAGCCCTCGCGGTGGGTGCTGCCCCAGTCCGCCGGTTCCTCGTCATACGACGCCATCAAATGCGCGGCGCGGTCGGTCTCCCACGCCCCGCGTGTCATGAAACTGCTGGTGTCCTCCGAACTCGTCAGCGGCAGCATCGGGTTGGCGGCGTGGAACCGGTCATATTGGTCGCGCTGATAGTTGTAGCCGACCACGTCGACCGCCTGGCTGACATTGACCGGCGCAAACATCCCGCTGTTCATCGCCGCGGTGACCGGTCGGCTGTCGTCCAGCGCCTTCACCGCGACCGACATGCGGCGGACCATCTCATACCCCGCGGGCGTCCCCTGCATCGGCTCCTCGTTGAACACCGACCACATGAACACGCTTGGCCGGTTGCGATCGCGGCGGACCAGCCATTCGAGCTGCTCGATGTAATCGGGGCTGGTGTTGAAGTTGCGGTTCTCGCTCATCACCAGAAAGCCGAGCCGGTCGCAGGCGTCGAGCACCTCGGTCGCGATCGCGCTGTGCGCGAAGCGGATCGCGTTGCATCCCAGGTCCTTCAGACGCCGCAATCGCCAGTCCCACAGCGCATCGGCCACCGCGACGCCGACACCGGCGTGATCCTGGTGGTTGCACGTACCCTTGATCTTGAGCGGACGGTCGTTGAGATGGAAGCCCGTCGCGGCGTCGAAGCGCAGCGTGCGAAACCCGATCCGCAACGTGCGTTCGTCGACGGCCTTGCCGTCGCGCGTCAGTCGCGTCCGCAGCGTGTAGAGCGTCGGCGTGTCGATCGACCATAGCCGCGGCGCGGGGACCGGGATGGTCAGCGTCGCGCTGCCCGGCTTCAGCGACGGCAGACGCGCCGCCGCGGTCTGCGTCGCGATCGTGCGGCCGTCGGGATCGATCAGCGACACCTCCATGCTCGCCTCGGCCGGGATCTTGCCGATATTGCCGAGCGTCGCAGTGACGGGGACGCTCCAACTGCCATCGGCGGCGCGGCGCGGGTCAGCGTGGATGCCGTCGGTCGCGATGTAGGTCGCATCGCGTTTCGCCAGCCAGACATGGCGGTACAGCCCTGCGCCCTCGTACCACCATCCCTCCATCGTCTGCGCATCGACCCGCACGACGATGCTGTTCAGATCATCGCCATACCGCGCCAGATCCTTGATATCGATATAGACGGAATTATAGCCGCTCCAGTTATGCGCGACGATCGATCCATTGAACCAGATCGTCGCATTCGTCGCGATCCCCCCGAACTGCAACTCGAGATACCGCCCCCGGTCCACCGGATCGAGCCGCAGCGCGCGCCGGTACCAGCCGAAGCCGCGCCGGCGATAGCCCTGCGAGACATTGGCACTTTCCTCGAACGGCATCGTCGATGCCCAGTCGTGCGGCAGATCGACCTCGGGCCAGTCCGAATCGTCATATTGCATCGCCGCAGCACCCTGCGCCTGCCCCGCCTTGGCGCTGTTGTAGGACCAGCCATGGCCGCGGATTTCCGGCATCGGGATATCGCCGAGGTGAAAGCGCCAGCTGCGATCGAGCAGCAGCCGGCTGGGATCCTCGACCGGTGCACGCAGCGGCAGGTCGTCGCGGGTTGCCGGCATCGGCAATGCGCCGATCGCTGGCGCTTGCACCGGTGCAGCCTGCGCGACACCGTCCGCGGCCAGCGCCACGCCGATCGCGGTGCCGCTTCCCAGGAAATGCCGCCGGGTCAGCCGACCCGTCTCGTGCGCATCCGTCATCTCTGGCTTCCTATCCATCGCTGCCGGGCGGGCCCCGTTCGTTGCACCGTCAATGCTGGCGTTCGCATCAGTCGGACACTGGTGGGCGCCCTGGCGACGGCATTGCAACCCCCGCGTCGCCGATCGCGGTGCTGTGCTACAGGTTCAGGTGGCGACATCGCACGGGATCGCGCCTGAAGCCCGGGAGCCTTTCGAGGCCCCCGGGCTTCAGCCGGTCAGTAGTTCACGCGGAGCGTCGCGCCGAAGCGGCGATCGACGACCGAATAGTCGCGCGGCCGGCTGTCCAACCCGAAGAACGTCTCACGCCGCGTGTTGAGCAGGTTGGTGGCATCCACCGACGCGGTGATATTGGGCGTGACGTCGTAACTGATCGAGGCGTCGAGCTGGCCGAACGCCCGGTCGTAGATCGGCAGATTGCCCGTCCCGCTGGCCGACGTGGTGCGGACATAATCGTCGCGCCAGTTGTATGCGACGCGCGCCGACAGTCCGTATTTCTCGTAGATGCCGACCAGATTGTAGCTGTTCTTCGACAGCCCCTCGAGCGGCACCGAGATCGGCGCGCCGGGGATCGCACCGGCGCTCGGATTGGGCGCCTTGGAGTCCACATAGGTGTAGTTGGCCTGCACCCCGAAGCCCGACAGCGGCCCCGGCAGGAAATCGAAGAACTGCTGATAGCCGACTTCGAACCCCTTGATCTTGCCGTTCGCGCCGTTGACCGGCCGGTTGATCTGATATTGCGTGCCGTCGATCACCACCGGATCGTCCACACGCGCGATGAAGCCGTTGACCGCCTTGTAGAACGCGGCGGCATAGACCGAGCTCGTCTTGTTGAAATACCATTCGAACGAGACGTCGAGCTGATCGGCGCGCAGCGGCTTCAGATCGGGATTGCCCGACGAGCCCCGCCGGCTGACGGGATCGAACGTCAGGACCGAGTTGAGCAGATTGTAATCCGGTCGCGTCAGGCCCTTCGACGCGGCCAGACGCAGCTGCAGCGTCTCGGTGATCGGGAAGCGGATGTTCAGGCTCGGCAGGACCGAGGTGTAGCTGTTGGTCTGGTCGATCGGAATGGTCGGGCCGCCCGACGGCGTCTGGAAACCGGCGACGTTGGTCTTGGTATTCACGATGCGCACACCGAGATTGCCGTCAAACGGCAGAATGGTCTCGGACTTGAACCGCGCGACCCAATAGCCGCCGATCGTCTGTTCCGAGACGTCGTTGCGACCGGTCGGCAGATATTCCGGAACGGCGACCTGGCCATTGGGATAATAGGAGGCGAAGGTCTGGCGTACCGCGTTCAGATCGCCGCGGATCACGTCGAACGGCGGGATCAGGAAGCTGCCGAGCCCGGCCGCATCGCCGCGGAAGAAGTTCTTCACCGGCACGGGGTTGTAATAGCCGGGGATCGCCGAGAGCGGTGTACGCGGCACGCGTGGCGTATCGAACAGGTCGACATAGCCGAACACCGGAATTTCGACGACCGCGTTCAGCTTGGTGTACCGCACACCCGCCTTGATCGACGTGAAGAAGCCGCCATCGGTCTCATACTCGACGTCCTGCCGTACCGACCATTGGTCGTTGTGGCTGCGGCTGCTGGAATCGAGGATGTAGAGATAGGAAAAGTTCGCCGGATCGGTGAGGAAGCTGGGCGACCCTGCCCCGGTCACGCCGATCACGGGCAGTTTGCCGGTAATGTCGACGCTGAGCGTGTTGGGCTGGTCGCTGCCGACGCCGAGCGCGAAGAATTCCGTCTTCGTGCGGCTGTCGACATAGCTGACATCCGTGGTCAGCGTGAGCTGGCTCGACGGATTGAACTTGAGCCCGCCGGAATAGGATGCGGTCTTCGAGCGGCGATCGCTGCGATAGGTATTGCCCTCGACGAACACGTTCTGGAACGTGCCGCTCTGGAACTCGCCATTCTCGTCGAACGTGAAGCTGCTCGCCGGCCCCGGCGTGATCGGCGCACCGCCGCGGCCGAACGGGTAGACGAGATAGCCGACCTGGTTGAACTTGTAGTTGGCATAGTCGAACTGGCCATAGACTTCGAGATTGTCGGCAGGCTTCCACTGGACTGCCGCGGAAATCCCGATGCGGCGGCGATCGCCGACATTGTTGAACTGGCCGACGCCGTTGGGCACGATCACCGCGTCGGCGGCATCGGCCGTGCTGCCATTGCCGGTCCGATCGACGATGCCGGTGCGCAGCTGATAGGGCTCGATCGACAAGGCATCGGTGCGATAGGCGCCGCGCTGGAGCGATCCGTTGAGCAGGAAGCCGATCTCGCCCAGACCGGTTTGGTAGGTGTCGGTGATCAGACCCGAGAACGAGGTCTTGGTCTTGTCCGCCAGATCGTGATGCGTGACCCGCGCGCTGCCACTGATCGTCGGCTTCGAAAAGTCGAACGGCATCCGCGTGCGCAGGTTGACCGTGCCGCCCAGGCCGCCCTCGATCACGTCGGCGGCAGGGTTCTTGTAGACGTCGATCCCGGCGAGCAGTTCGGAGGGAATATCCTCAAGGCTGATCGTGCGGCCGTCGCCCGCGGTGAAATAGTCGCGACCGTTCAGCTCGGTACGGACCTGGGTCAGGCCGCGGATCGCGATCCGGCTGCCCTCGCCCTGGTTGCGCTCGATCTGGATGCCGCTGATCCGCTGCAGCGCCTCGGACACGTTGTTGTCGGGCAGCTTGCCAATGTCTTCTGCGACGATCGAATCGATGATCTGGCTGGCGTTGCGCTTGCGCGCCTGTGCGCTGCGCAAGCTGGCGCGGACGCCGGTGACCACGATGTCCGCATCCGCATCCGCATTCGCAACGTCGCCGCTCGGCGCGACGGTACCCGCTTGCGCGCCCTGATCGATCGGTGACGGGGCGGCCTCTTCGGCCGTGTCGGGGACGATAGCGGGCGCCTGCTGGGCGCTCGCGGCTACCGTGAATGCCGAGACAATTGCGAGGGCAGATGCCCCGCTTGCCAGAGCCTTGAGCACACAAGCCGAACGGAATTTTACGCGGTTCAAACACCATCTCCCCAGGATACCGAACGGACCACCGCTCGAAATTTGTGCCGCATTTTGAGCCATGAAGCGCTCTGCGGTCGAAGTGTGGTATCGGTATCAATGGACGAATTGTCTGACAAGTCATATTTTTGGCGGAGAATTCGGTTGATCTATAGCGCGGACCTGCAATTATACGACAAATTTGCCGCTTTGGCGAAGTTTGCGGTACCATAACGGGCACAGACCCGCGGAGAGGATTTCAATGCATATCGCCCCAGCCTGTGTCGTCACGCAGCCGTCCGACGATTCCCGCAGCACGGTATCGCCGGGCTGGTCGCGCCTGATCGCGCGATTTGCCATTGGGGTTTCGCTGGCGACGATTGCGACGAGCGGTTTTGCAGCGCCGATCGCGACGGTCGATCGCAACGGCAGCCTGGTTTCAGTCGAGGCCTATGCCCCCAACATCGTCCGCGTGACGATCGCGACCGACCGCGGGCAGGTCGACGCCCCCCCGGGCGACGGTCCCAACGCCAAGCCCAATGCCGCGGGCTGGACGCACCGCAACGACGCAGGCGCCGATATCTTCACGTCCGCCGCGCTGTCGCTTTCGGTCGATGCCAAGCCCTGGCCCAAGGCCCCCACGCAGATGGAGCGCTATTTCGCGCCATCGCTGCCGCCGGTGTCGGTGACGATCCGCAAGCCCGACGGCACGATGCTGACGCAGATGACCGGGTGGGAGATGGGGCCGCATACCGTCAACGGCGAAAAGACGTTCCGCGTCGGTGCAAGCTTCGCCTCCCCCGCCGACGAGCATTATTACGGGCTGGGCCAGAACCAGGAAGGCAAGATCGACCTGCGCGGCCGGACGATCGACTGCCGCCATAATTACGATGCGCCCGCAGGTGAGACGGTCTGCGTGCCGTTCATGGTCACCAACAAGGGCTATGGCATCGTCTGGGACAATCCATCCTCGACCGTCGTGTCCCCCGGCCTGCACAGTGCGACGCACTGGCAGTCGGACGTCGGCGAGCGCGTCTCGTTCTTCGTCATCACCGGCGCAACCACCGACGAGATCTATGCCGGCTACGCCACGCTGACCGGGACGACCCCGCTGCCGCCAAAGGCCGCGTTCGGGCTTATCCAGAGCAAGGCGCGGTACGAGACGGAGAAGGAACTGCTCGGCATCGCCGACGGGTATCGCAGCCGCGGCCTGCCGCTCGACATCATGGTGCTCGACTGGTTCTACTGGTCGCGCATGGGTCAGCTCGACATTGACCGCACCTATTTTCCCGACCCCAAGGGCATGAACGACAAGCTCAAGGCGATGGGGATGCACTCGATCATCAGCGTGTGGCCGCGGTTCGAAAAGGAATCGCGCTACTTCAATCTGCTGTCGAGCAAGTCCTGGCTGCTGAAGGACAAGGATGGCAACGCCGTCGACGGACTGCCGATCCGGTCCGATCGTGCCGGCGCGTTGCTCGACAGCACCAACCCCGATGCGCGCAACTGGTTCTGGGAGCGGATCCGCGACAACATCGCCAGCCAGGGCTTCGACTGGTTCTGGCTCGACGAGACCGAGCCCGATCTCGTGCCCGACGGCAGCTTCTATTCGATCGGTTCGGGCGACCGTTATCACAACGTCTTCCCGCTGCTGCACACGATGAGCGTCGCGGACGGGTCGGCACGGGATCGCCCCACCATGCGCAACCTGATCCTGTCGCGCGCCGCCTATCTGGGCGCCCAGCGCAATGGCGGGCTGTTCTGGTCGTCGGACATCAAGTCGACCTGGGAAGCGCTGCACCGGCAGGTGCCCGCCGGGCTCGGCTTCACCGCGAGCGGCATGGCCTATTGGGGCAGCGACATCGGCGGCTGGCAGTGGCCGAACGGGCCCAAGGCGACCCGTCCGGTGCTGCTCGATCCGGCAGGCGCGACCGCGATGGCGCCCGACTATGCGGATTATCCCGAGCTGTTCACACGCTGGTTCGCCTATAGCGTGTTCACGCCGACCTTGCGGATCCACGGCCAGCGCCCGGCCACTGCACTCTGGGAATATGGTACCGCGGCCGAACCGGTCCTCGCGAGCTTCCTGAAGCTGCGCTATTCGCTGATGCCGTACATCTATTCGCTCGGGCGCCACACCTATGAGAGCAATGCGCCGATGATGCGCGCGCTGTTCATGGATTTCCCGAACGATCCCAACGTCGCCGACATGGGCGATGAGTATATGTTCGGCCCCGCCTTCCTCGTCGCCCCCGTCACCGAACAGGGCAAGACCAGTCGCCAGGTCTATCTGCCGGCCGGGGCAGACTGGTATGATTACTGGACCAACCAGCGCTTTACCGGTGGGCAGACCGTCACCGCGAACGCAGCGATCGACCGGATCCCGCTGTTCGTGCGCGCCGGGTCGATCATTCCGATGGGCGTCCAGGTCCCGAGCACCGCGACGTCGCAGTCGCTTGAGGCCATTCGCGTCTATCCCGGCGCGGATGCCAGTTTCGCGCTCTACGACGACGATGGCGTGACCAACGACTATCGGACCAAGGGCGGCCGCAAGGCGACCCTCCGCTGGGACGACAAAAGCCGGCGCCTGACCGCGTCGGGCAAGCTGCCAACCGGGCAGGACGCCGCATCCCTGGTCCAGATCGTAGCACCGAAGTGATCGGTAGCCGCGTCACCGCACGGCTCCTGACCGGGTTGCCGACGGCAGCGGGCGCGCGCGTTGACGGCGCGCCCGCCAGATCCGTCGCAACTCCGTGAGCATCGATCTCAGCCGTCGTTCGGTTCTCGCCGGCATCGCTGCACTCGGACCCGCAACCCATGCGCTCGCACAGAGCCCGATGGGGCTGGCGCGGGGCCCCGTGCAGCCGACCTGGCAGTCGCTGGTCGATCACTATCGCTACCCCGAGTGGTTTCGAGATGCCAAGCTTGGCCTGTGGTCGCATTGGGGCCCGCAATCGGTGCCCGAGCAAGGTGACTGGTATGGGCGCTTCATGTATATGCAGGGCCATCCAGCGTACGAACATCACCTCAAGACCTATGGCCATCCGACCCGATCGGGGATGATGGAGGTGATGAACCGCTGGACCGCGGCGCGCTGGGATCCCGACGCGCTGATCGCCCGCTATGCCAGGGCGGGCGCGAAATATTTCGTCTCGCTCGCCAATCATCATGACAATCTCGACTGCTACGACAGTCGCTATCACGCGTGGAATTCGCTTCGCGTGGGGCCGAAGCGCGACGTCGTCGGCATCTGGGAGAAGGCAGCGCGCAAGGCTGGGCTGAAGTTCGGCGTCTCGAACCATGCGGCGCATAGCTGGCACTGGTATCAGACCGCTTATGGCTATGATCCGATCGGGCCGCGCAAGGGACAGCGCTACGACGCGTTCACGCTACGCGCCGCCGATGGCCGTGGCACATGGTGGGACGGGCTCGATCCGCAACAGCTCTATACGGGCGCGCACGCGGTCCTGCCGAACGGCATCGACACGATAGCGGCGATGAACGCCTGGCACGATGCGCATGACGGCCAGTGGATCGAGACCCCGCCGCCGAACGACCCGTCCTATGCCGCGAAATGGCTGCTGCGGCAGACCGACCTGATCGACAAGTACAAGCCGGACTTCTGCTATTTCGACGATTACGAGCTGCCGTTCGGCCCGATCGGGCTCCAGGCGGCGGCGGATTACTATAATCGGTCGATCGCCTGGCACGGCAAGATCGATGTCGTGCTGACCGCCAAGCAGTTGAAGCCCTATGCCCGGTTTGGCCTGGTGCAGGACGTCGAACGCGGCTTCACCGACCATCTGTGGGACGAGCCGTGGCAGACCGATACATGTATCGGCGACTGGTTCTACAATGTCGCGCGCCTGAACGACAAAAGCTACAAGACCGCCGAACAGGTCATCCAGCGGCTTGCCGACGTGGTGTCGAAGAACGGCAATCTGCTGCTCTCGATCCCGCAGCCCGGGGACGGCTCGATCGACGGCGAGGAGGAGAATATTCTCGACGGCATGAGCCGCTGGATCGCGATCAACGACGAGGCGATCTTCGGCTCGCGACCGTGGCGGATCTACGGCGAAGGCCCGACCAAGCTGCAGACGGGCATGCAGAACGAGCAGTCTGCGGGGGTGTTCACGCCGCGCGACGTGCGCTTCACCACGAACAAGGGCGCGCTCTATGCGCTGTTCCTCGGCTGGCCACGCGGCGACGTGACGATCGAGGCCCTTGCACGCCACCGCTTCGCCGACGGCGTCGTCGAGCGCGTAACGTTGCTCGGCGGCGACCGCATAGCGCACCGCCGCGACCCGCACGGCCTGCATTTCGCAATGCCCGCCGACCGCGGCGACGGCTTCGTTCCGGTCGTAAAAATCGAGGGCCGCGGCCTGATCTAGGGCGTCGCGTTTCTCGGGGCTCGGCCATTGCTCCCCGTTGAGCGGACGTTCGAAGATCGAATACGCGGTCGCCACCAGCTTCCCAGCCAGTTATATCCGGAGAAACCTGGGTAGCGCAGCGCCAAACGTCTTGGCGGGGCGGGATGAAAGGATGACGAGGGGTGAGCAATCTGGACTGGGCGCGCCCGCTTGCCGAGCGTGCGCGGGTGGACTCAGCGACGTTCGAAGCCGAAATCCTCAACCGTGGTGAGCCGGTCGTCGTGCGTGGTCAGGTCTCCACCTGGCCGTCGGTTGCGGCAGCGAGCGGCGGCGCCCAGAGCGCGGCGCATTATATGGAGAAGTTCGACGGCGGCGTCCCCGTTCAGGTGATGGCGGGGCGGCCGGAGATACAAGGCCGCTTCTTCTACGACGACGCCGTCCAGGGCTTCAACTTCACGCGTCAGATGGTTCCGTTGCGGTTGCTGTTGTCGGAATTGCTTCGTTTTGCGAACGATCCTGCGGCGCCCGTCCTCTATGCTGGCTCCGCACCAACCGGACAGCTCCTGCCCGGCTGGAGCGAGGCAAACCCGCTCGACCTGACGCTACCGGGCGCGAAGGCGCGGGTGTGGATTGGCAACGCGACCCGAATCTCGACGCACTACGACGGCTCAGCGAACCTCGCGTGCGTCGTGGCAGGCCGTCGCCGCTTCGTCCTGTTCCCACCCGAACAGCTCGAAAATCTCTATGTCGGGCCGCTCGATCATACGATGGCGGGGCAGCCGGCGAGCATGGTCGACCCCGATGAGCCCGACCTGGAACGCTACCCACGCTTTGCCGAAGCAATGCGCCATGCGCTGGTCGCGGACCTGGGACCAGGCGACGCGATCTTCATTCCGGCACTCTGGTGGCACAATGTGCGCTCGTACGAGCCGCTCAACATATTGGTGAATTATTGGGCCGAAGGGCACGAGGCCACGAGTCCGTTTACCGCGATGATCCATGCGCTGATGGCGGTACGCGACCTACCGCCGCGCGAACGCGCGGTCTGGCAGAAATGGTTCGATCACTATGCCTTCGACGACGCGGCCGGCGGGGTTGCCGATCACCTGCCCGAGGCAGCACGCGGCGTGCTCGGGGCGGCGTCGCCATCGCGGACGGATCGCATCAAGCAGTATCTGCTCCACGCACTAGGCGCGCGATAAGCCCTCCCGGCGTCACCTCTGCCGGCCGGGCGTCAAACCGCAGGGCGACCGATCTGGTCAAGGAACTGCTGGTGCGACGGCATGCGGCCGACCGCCAGCCGCATCGCATTTGCGATGTGCGCCATGCGCTTGTCGAGTTCGTTTTCGGGCAGCAGATCGGCGAGCGGATGGTAGCGCCGGGGGACAAGCCCCTGCCCGTGCATGACCGCGAGCCAGCTCGTCTCGCTGAACAGTTCATTGTCGTGGCGATATAGCCGGCCATTCTCGCGAAATATCGCGATGCGCTCTTCGAGCGACGTGGGCAACGCCATGCTCCGGCAGTACCGCCACAGCGGCGAATCATCGCGGGTCGTGGTGGCATAATGCAGGATGATGAAGTCGCGCACCTGCTCATATTCGACGCGCGTGCGGCGATTATAATAGTCGATGTCGTGCTGGTTAAAGCGACGATCCGGAAAGTTGGTCAGCAGGCGCGCAATGGCTGACTGGATCAGGTGGATCGATGTCGATTCGAGCGGTTCGAGAAAGCCGCTCGCGAGACCGAGCGCCACGACGTTGCGGTCCCAGGCCTTGTGCCGGACGCCGGCCTTGAACTTCAGGAAGTTGGGCTCCGACAGAGGATCACCGTCGAGCGCGGCGTTGAGCCCAGCGAGCGCTGCATCATCGCTCAGGTGATCGGAACAGTACACGTAGCCGTTGCCGGTGCGGGACTGGAGCGGGATGCGCCATTGCCAGCCGGCCGCCTTGGCGGTGGCCCGGGTGTACGGAAGCGGGTCGGTGGTCCGGCGGCAGGCGCGCGCCACCGCGCGATCGCAGGGCAGCCAATGGCTCCAATCCTCGAAGCCGGCGCCAAGCGCTTCGCTGATCAGGAGGCCGCGAAAGCCCGAACAGTCGATGAACAGGTCGCCCGCAACGCGGCTGCCGTCCTCCAGTGTCACCGCCTGGACATGACCATTGCTGCTGTCGAGGGCGACATCGACGATACGCCCTTCGGTGCGCCGCACGCCACCGGCCTCGGCCCGCTCGCGCAGGTAGCGGGCGTAGAGCGATGCGTCGAACTGGAACGCGTAACTGATCGTCCCGAGCGGCGAGCCGGCGCGGCTGTGATCGGGACGCTGAAAACGCTGGGCCCGCGCGGCATCGGCGCCGATGCTGAAGCGGTCCAGTTCGAGGGTCCCGCCGAGCTGGGCCTGACGAAGCCAGAAATGATGGAAGTGCAAACCCTCCATTTCCTGACCATAGGTGCCAAACGGATGAAAATAGCGGTCGCCGATGCGACCCCAATCGACGAACTCGATCCCCAGCTTGAACGTCGCGGCCGTGCGGCGGACGAAGTCGTCCTCGTCGATCCCGAGCAGCCGATTGAAATATTGCAGGTGCGGGATGGTCGCTTCGCCGACGCCGACCGTGCCGATCGCCTCCGATTCGATCAGCTCGATCTCGACCGCGTGGCCCAGGACGCGGGACAGGGCTGCAGCCGCCATCCAGCCGGCGGTGCCGCCACCGACCACCACGATCCTGCGAATGGCAAGTTCGTCCATCGCTCAGCCCTCCGTCGCGGCGCAGTAGGACGCGATGAAGCTAGCATGTGTCGGCATGCGCGATGCAGCGTCCTTCATCGCCGACGCCATGGACTGCAGGCTGTTCGCCACGTCGCGCGCGGGCAGCGCCGCGACGATCGGATCGCATCGTTTGGGCATGATTCCCTGGCCCAGCATCACCGCCACCCAGCTCGGGCGGGCAAAAAGCTCGTCATCATAGCGGAAGATGCGCCCCGTTTCGCGGAACAGCTCCATCTTGTGCTGGAGGCTGTCCGGCACGCTCATGCTCCGGCAATAACGCCAGAACGGCGTATCGTCCCTGTTCGTCGCGACATAGTGCAGCACGATAAAGTCGCGCACCTGCTCGAATTTCTTCTGCATGTAACGATTATATTCTACTCGGAGTATATCGGGCATATCCCCGTTGGGAAACAGCGAGATGAAGCGGCTGATTCCTTCCTGGATCAGATACAGCGACGTCGACTCAAGCGGCTCCAGAAAACCAGCGGCAAGCCCGATCGCGATACAATTGCCGCGCCAGAACTGCCGCCGATGCCCCGCCTTGAAACGGATCGAGCGGGGCACTGCGAGAAGCGCGCCCTCGACCCCCTTGCGCAGGACCCTCTCCGCTTCGTCATCGTCCATGAAGCTTCGACTGTAGATATGGCCATTGCCCACGCGGCGTTGCGTCGGGATCCGCCACTGCCAACCGGCGGGGCGCGCCGTGGACCGGGTATAGGCCGGGGGCGGTCCGACATGCGCGCTCGGCACCGCCAGCGCGCTGTCGCACGGCAGCCACGCGCTCCAGTCGACGAAATCGATGTCGAGCGTCTGCCCGGTCAGCAGCGCGCGAAATCCCGTGCAGTCGAAGAAGAAGTCGCCCTTGACCTGCGCACCCGAGTCCATCGTTACGGCGGTGATGCCGTCGCCCTGCGCGGTCCGGTGAACCTCTTTCACCACGCCCTCGATGCGCTTGACGCCCCGCTTCTCGGCGTAACACCGCAGATATCGCGCGTAGAGCGTCGCATCGAAGTGATAGGCATAGCGAAGATGCGAGAACACCGATCGCGGGTTCGGGTCGGGCAGGGCGAAGCGACCGGCGCCGGCGGCCACCGCGGAGAGGCTGTAGTCCTCGATCGGTGCAGTGCCGCCATCCTTTCTGAGGCGCAGCCAGTATTGGTGGAAGTCGATCCCCTCCATGTCGACACCGTGCTGGCCAAAGGGGTGAATGTAGCGGTCGCCCTTGTGACCCCAGTCGACGAACTCGATCCCAAGTTTGAACGTCGCCTCGGTGGCACGCATGAACTCGGCTTCGCTGATGCCGAGCATCTGGTTGAAGACCAGCATGTCCGGAATGGTGGCCTCTCCAACACCAACGGTGCCGATCGCATCGGACTCGATGACCGTGATCGAAACGTCCTTGCTTTCGACAAGGCTGGAAAGCGCGGCGGCGGTCATCCAGCCGGCCGAGCCGCCACCGACGATGACGATGGATCCTAGGGGGGCCTGCGTCATTTTCGTGGATCCTGGCGGAGATAGCGTTCCAGCTGCGTCATATAGACGTGGTTCGACGGCAACGCGGCGGCGGCAGTCGCGACCTGCTGTGCCGCATCGTCGAGATAGCGGCGGACCCGTCTGGCATCGGCGCGGTCCGCCAGGCGATCATGGCGTCGCGGACGTCGCCCGATACCGAAGTGCATAATCAGCCAGTCCTCGGGATGAAAGGGCTCGAGATCGTAGGAGACGAGCAACCCGCGTTCGGCGAACATTGCGAGCTTGTGCTCGAGTTCCGCGTCCGGCGTGTCGCGCGCCGCGCGCCAGAAGTCGCTGTCCGGCAGGGCGGACGTTTCGAGAAGCGCGCGGGTGAAGCGCATCGCATGATCGTGATCCTCGCCATGCCTGCGGTTATATTCGCGTTCTTCGACGGTCATCGACGCAGTCGAAACGGGGATCAGCGTCATCAGCCGTTCGATGTCGCGTTCGAGCAGCATCATGGGCGCCGGCGTGAGGGGCTCGACGATGCCGGCCGCGTGTCCGATACCGACACAGTTCCCCGCCCAGGCGCGTCGGCGCCGCCCGAGCGTCGCAGACGTGCTCAGCTTGCCTATCGTGTTGCACGACGCAGTTGCATCGGAGACCGTCAGCGATCGCGTCGATCCGCGCAGCGGCGTCTGTGCCGCCCAGCCCTGGTAGTGAAACGAAACGCTGCGAACGGGCGGGCCGAGCCGGGCCTCGGCCACGTCGTCTGCGGAGATCTGCAGCGCGCGCCCGCCCAGCCACGCGGGATCGAGCCGGGACAGGAGTTCGGCCGACGGTCCGCTGCAATCGAGATACAGGTCGGCCGTCACCATGTCGGCACCATCGAGTGCGATGCCGGTGATCGCGCCGTCGCCCACCGCGACCCGGGTCAGCGCCCCCTTCAGATGGTGGATGCGGCCGGGCGGTACGGCAGCGGCGAAACACCGGGCGTGGCTTGCCGGGTCGAAATGGTAACCATATTCCGCACGCGCCAGCGGCTGCTGACCGACAGCACCAGGTGATCGCGGGGGATGCGCAAACGTGCCCCGGCTTCCGGCGACTGCACCGAGAAGAAACGGGTCAAGCCGCGTCATGCCCTGTTGTACCAGATACTGGTGCATCAGGACGCCGTCGATCACCGGCAGCGTCAGGTTGAAGCACTGGATCCAGGATCGCCCGCCTTCGGCCCAGTGCACATATTTGCTGCCCCAGGAAAAGGCGGCGGAACTGCCGAGCACGAGCGCGGGCTCGGTGACACCGGCCGCCAGATTGAACGCATAGCTGCCTGGACCGGAGACGGTGCCGTAGAAGAGGTCGGTGCACCGGTGATCGCTATCGATCTCTGCAAAGGTGATCCGCACGGTGTCCGGGAGCTGGCGCGCAAGCGTCGCCACCGTCATCCAGGCGGCAAGTCCTCCACCGCAGACCATGATGTGACTGACACCGTTTCCGTGGGTAAACGCAGCAGGTGACCCCGGTGCGCCGATCAAGCCCCGGCAACGGCCAGACGCGCCGCTCCTCCGCTTTCCCGGATAAACGCGGTGTGCTCGGGTGTCCGCCGTACCGCAGCATCTACCTTCGCGCGCACGTCCGATGCTTTGGCCGTCAGGGCATCGACGCTCATGTTCTCGACGCGCGGATCATGCCGCTCGGGAACGAGATTCTGACCCAGGAAC
Source organism: Sphingomonas sp. STIS6.2 (assembly GCF_000732685.2). Classification (NCBI taxonomy): domain Bacteria; kingdom Pseudomonadati; phylum Pseudomonadota; class Alphaproteobacteria; order Sphingomonadales; family Sphingomonadaceae; genus Sphingomonas; species Sphingomonas sp. STIS6.2. The sequence goes on along the minus strand of NZ_JPDP02000159.1, from coordinate 51,949 downwards.
ACTGCGACCCAGCTCGGCGACAGGAAAAGGCCGAACTCGTACTGGATCAGGTGACCGCGGCTACGCCACGCGTCGATCCGCTCGGATAGACTGTCGGGCAAGCGGAGATTTCGGAAATGCCGCCACATCTCACTGTCGTCGCGTTGCGTCGCGACATAATGCAGCAGCAGGAAGTCGCGAATGCGCTCATAGTGGAGGCCTATGCGGCGGTTATATTCCGCGATGTCGCGCGCCGCGAATCCCTTGTCCGGGAAGACCGCGAGCAGTTCGGTGATGCCATCCTGGATCAGGTTGATCGACGTCGACTCGAGCGGCTCGAGGAAGCCGCCTGCCAGCCCGATCGCCACGACGTTCTTTTTCCAGAACTCGCGCCGCCGACCCGTCGTGAACGACAGTCGGCGCGGCTCTGCCTGCATCGGTGCGTCAAGCCCCGCAACGAGCTGATCATGTGCCTCGTCATCGGAAATGAAGCTGCTGCAATAGACATGGCCGTTGCCGACACGGTGTTGCAGTGGGATCCGCCACTGCCACCCAGCGGTGCGTGCGGTCGCCCGGGTGAACGGGCGCAGCGCGCCATTGCTCTGCGTCGGGACCGCAATCGCCCGATTGCACGGCAGCCATGCGCTCCAATCGTCATAGCCGCTCTGCAGGGCGGTCTCGATCAGCAGTCCACGAAATCCGGAGCAGTCGATGAACAGGTCGGCGGATATCGTCGTGCCGTTCGTCAGCACGACATCGCGCACAAAGCCGGTTTCACCGTCCTGTACGACCCTGACCACCCTCCCCTCGGTGCGCGACACCCCCCTTTTCTCGGCAAAGCCTCGGAGAAATCGCGCATAGAGCCCCGCGTCGAACTGATAGGCATAACCGAATGTCGACTCGACGGCGTCCAGGTCACCAGAGGGCCGTCGAAAGCGGCCCTGCTCCGCGGCGATGACCGGGTAACTATATTCGTCGATCCGGCTCCGGTCTCCCGATTGGCGCAGCTTCAGCCAGTATTGATAGAACGGTACGTCGTTGGTCGTCGGCCCGAAATCACCGAACGGGTGAATATATCGATCGCCGCGGCGGCCCCAGTCGCAAAACTCGATGCCCAGCTTGTAGGTGGCCTCCGTCGCCCGCATCATTTCCGCTTCGTCGATGCCGAGCGCGAGGTTGAATGCTCGAATATGCGGCAGCGTCGCTTCGCCAACGCCCACGGTGCCGATCTCGTCCGACTCGACCAAGGTGATCGCTATCGGGAGCCCCGCCAGCTTGGCCGCCAGGGCGGCCGCGGCCATCCATCCTGCGGTGCCGCCGCCGACAATGCAGATGCTGCTAATGTCAGACTGTTCTGCCACGAACGTCCACCACGTATCTTGCGGGTGCACCACAATATGGCATCGCCGCTGCCCCTCCTGTTCCCCGCGCCTATTGGCGCCTTACGCTTGATTAAAGCCTGAGGGCGGGAAGGCAAGCGCGGTTGTACGCGACAGCAAGTGATTAGAATGACAAGCCTTCTGTCCAATATTCAGGCCTTGATTGTCGCAGAAAGCGGACGTAGCTTTACTCTTACATTTGACGACCGGTCGTGATGAAGAGCTCAAAAGCTTAAATCACTCAGAAGCTGGCGCAGGTGAGGAGGAAGCCCGGAACAAACCGGACAAAGAGGGGATGCTGTGATGCAAAATTCGGTTTTTCCGGCGTTATCAAGCTCGACCAAGCGCTTTCTGCTTTCAACTTCGGCGCTCTCGATAGCGTTGATCGGGTCACCAGCCATGGCCCAGACGGTTTCGTCACCGGCAAACGAGCAGACCTCGCCGCCGAAATCCGGTTTGCCGGATACCGACCCGGCGACCGCGCCTCAGACGACCGAGCTCGACGAGACGACGACCGAGGACATCGTCGTAAGGGGCATCCGCGCCGCACTCGAAAGCGCGAAAGACATCAAGCGCAACGCCGACACGGTCGTCGACTCGATCACAGCCTCCGACATCGCCACCTTGCCCGATCTGTCGGTGGCAGAGGCGCTCGGGCGCGTCCCGGGCGTGACGATCTCGCGGTTCGCGACCGGCGGCGCGTCACCCGACTTCCCCTCACCCGAAGGCCAGGGCAACCTGATCCGCGGCCTGGGCTTTGTCCGCTCCGAGTTCAACGGGCGCGACGCGTTCAGCGCCAATGGCGGGCGCGTGCTCGATTTTTCGAGTATTCCGCCCGAGCTTATCGGCGCAGTCGATGTGTACAAGAACCAGACGGCCGATCTCATCGAGGGCGGCATCAGCGGCACGATCAACCTGCGCACCCTGGAACCGTTCGATCGCCAGAAGCCGTTTCTGGCGATCTCGGCGGACAATACCTACACCGACCTTCGCAAAAAGTCGTCGCCGTCGGGCAGCATCACGGGCGGCAGCAGATGGAAGACGGGGATCGGCGAATTCGGCGTGGTAGCGTCGGTTTCACGGTCAAAGCTGAGTTCGCGTATCAACGGCTGGCAGCAGAATTCGCCGTTTCCACGCGTGCTCGACGCAACCGGCAATGTTCCGCAGACAAGCCTGACCGGCGCGGCGAAGCTGTCCGAGTTCACCGGCGTCGATCCGTCACGCATCCTTGGTACGACGCCGGGATTTCAGTTGCGTACGAACGATGTCGATCGTGATCGTCGAAGCTATTACGGCGCACTGCAGTGGAAGAATGACACGCTGCAACTCACGGCCAAGTATATCCGGGTTGAGGAGGACACGGACAGCATCGAGCGGACGTTCGAGTGGTTCCCCGAGCACGATACGGGCACGACGGCGGGGATCAGCAACCTCAGCGTGAAGCCTGGTTTCGGGTCCGACGGTGTCGCGATGTGCAGCGGCGCGGGCGGCTTCCCCTCGAACCCGGGCGACTGCGAGACGCTGATCCCGATCCGCCGCGGTCTGATGGAGTCGGGTTTCGTCACGAACAGGATCGATGCCTGGACGGGCGCGGTCGGATCGCCGGTCGGATCGCTCGGCATCGGCAGGACGGAAGAAAGCAAGACCGAGGATTTCAGCCTCAATCTGCGGTGGCAGCCGACCGAACGCCTGCTGGTGACGGTCGACGGGCAATATACCAAGGCAAGCGCACGGCAGCGTCAGATCTGGGGCGGCTTCAACACCTATCTCGACTGGCAGATTGCGCCCGATCTCGATAACCCGCGGATCGCCTTTTCGGTCAACCCGGCCCATCGCTTCAATCCGGGCAATACGCGCTTCAGCGGTGACAGCGATGCCAATCCGCTCGCGTCGCCGACATCGTCCGGCGATCTGAACGGCGCGACCTGGCAATTTGCGGCCGACCAGTTCCAGGTCGGCAAGGGCGATCTCTACGCCTTCCGTGCCGATACCGCGTACGACGTGTCGGGGAGTGACGGCCTTGCCGGCTGGTTCGACAGCGTCAAATTCGGCGGTCGCTACTCCGAGCGGAGCCAGACGAACTCGGAAATGGCGCTGAACTGGGGTGCCATTTCGCCTGCATGGGATGGTCGCGGCGGTTACGGCGTGGTCGGCACCTTTCAGGAGCCCACCAAGGCTGCAGAAGCCATTAGCTTCGCCAACTTCTTCCGGGGCGGCGTGGTCGAAGGGCCGAACCAGACCTTCGTCTTTGCGAACTCCGCACTTCTCAACGACTATTCCGCATTCCGCAAATATCTGAACGCAGAGCCGCAGCTGGCCAACGGCAATTACAACTGGGTGCCCAGGGGTACGGACGACGGCAGTAAATTCGGGGTCCCCATATTCCGCCCCGAGGACACGTCCAATATCACGGAGCAGACGGCGAACGCGTACGCTCGCCTTGATCTCAAGCACGAGTTCGACAACGGCATGTCGATCGCCGCAAACTTCGGCGTCCGATACGTCCGCACCAAATTGCGATCGACCGGGTTCCAGGCGTTCCGGCCATTCGTGGCCGATGCCCAGACACCCGCGTTTGCCGACACCGATGGCGATGGCGTTCTTGAGCGGACCAGAACCGATGATGCGGAGAGCCGCGACGATCCCGCGGACTTCCTGCCCCAGTCAATCGCGTACGGGGCTCAGGCGGCTGTACCGATCAGCTTCAAGCAGACCAACGAGAACTGGCTTCCGTCCTTTAACCTGCGCTGGAATGTCGACTCGCAGCAACTCGTGCGGTTCGCGTACAGCAAGGGGCTGAGCCGGCCGAACGTACAGGACCTGCGCGCGTCGCAGGAATATGTCGTGACCACGAACCGCGTAAACTTCCCGCCGATCACCGATGAGAATGACCCGTTATTCGGCATTGATCGTGGTGCCCAGAACATCACGGCAGGCGACATCCGCGTAAATCGCGGAAATCCGCTGCTGCGACCGACCACGGCCGACAGCTTCGATCTCTCGATCGAGCGCTATTTCCGCGGGGGATATTTCTCCGTCGCCGGATTCTACAAGAGCTTGTCCAATATCGTCACGAATGGCGATCTGGCGTTGGGAACGACGACGCTTGACGGGCAGACGGTCAATATCATCTACAATGGTCAGGTGAATCAGGCCAAAGCGAAGGTCAAAGGCATCGAGGTCAGCTACCAGCAGTTCTTCGACAAGTTGCCGGGCGTGCTGAGCCATCTCGGCTTCCAGGGAAACTATACCTATATCGACTCGTCGACGACACCGCCTGCGAACGGCGTCGACAGTGATGGCGACGGGAATGTCGATGACCAGACGACCTTTTTCCGGTTCGGCGTCGATGATCTTCTCGGACAATCCGATCACATCCTCAACGTGGTCGGAATCTATCAGGACTCCGCGCTCGAGATGCGTCTGGCGTATAACTGGCGGTCGAAATATCTCACGACTTACCGCGACTATGTGACGGGCAACCCTGTCTACAACTCAGCGGCCGGGTTCCTTGACGCTTCGGTTCGATACAGGATCGGCCCCCTGACGCTGCGCACGTCCGTCGCCAACATCCTCGACACGAAGAGCAAGGCGCGCGTGCAGATCGATCAGAGCGGACAATTGTATGATCGGTTCAGTTTCCTGAACGATCGGCGAATCGTCTTCGGCATCCTGTTGCAGTATTGAGGCTATGCGATCGGGACGGTCGAAACCGTCCCGATCTTCTTTCGTGATGGAGGGCATGATGAAATATGCAGTCCTGATAGTAGCGGCGCTGATCTGCACCCCGGCTGCTGCGCAAAAGGGGTATAAGGCAGCGAAGGCGGCAAGTGACGTTGGTTATCAGTCGTCCGTTGCCGCCGACGGCAGGGTGACCATCGTCTACACCGGCGCAAAAGGCGCAAAGCCCGATGATGTCGCCAAATTCGCCATGTTGCGGGCGGCGGAACTCACCCAGGATGCGGGTAAGGAGTGGTTCGCAGTCATCAAGGCCGAGACGCGCGACCTTGCTGCCGGTGGCGGCTCTGACCTGCGCGACAAAACCGGCCCGAGCTTCTCTACAGGGACCGGCGCCAGCGCTTCGATGGGGTCGGCCAGTCAGGCGGGCAGCCCTCCCGGGGTGGCCGATGCAGCCGTACCCAATGGCCCTACGACGGGTGGTTTTGGCGGCGGTGACGTTCCCTACCAGGTGCTGGAACGCTGGCGTCCGAGCCAGTCTGCGCAGACCACGGTCGTGATCCAGATGGGATCGGGCGATCAGGCCTCGTTTCCAGGGCTCACTACGCAGCCGACGATATACGCTGCTACGGACGTGATCGAACAGATACGGGGAAAACGCAAATAACGAGCAGCGTGCCGATCGGACACCCTCGATCGACCGGTACACTGGTCGCTAACACCCCCCCTTGGGGCGGCGCACGGCCGCCCCGTTTTTTCGTCGGGCGCTAGCTCGGTCGGGTCGGGCCTCTCAGACTTTTGGCGCTCGACTATTAGCGATTCTGACAAACCTATTCGCGAAAATGCCAGCGAGCGCCGGATGTGACGCGTCCCCGTTTTTTCCTTTATCTGGAGCCAGAATCCGCATCCGGAATGGACGGGTGAAGCAGCATATCATCGGCATTCTGAAGACGGGCCCAGTTGTGACGCGAGGGAAACTGTGACGGAAAGGCCGGGAATGCAGGCGTTTATTCGGCCGCATCTGCAGGTCAAAGCCCCCCCTTGTCGCACGACCGCTCAGATAGTCGGCTCGCCGGTGAGATACGGATCAACCGGCACCTCCGCCGGAACCGATACCCGCGGCACCGCCCTTGACCCTGCGGCAGCGAGCCATTCGTCGCCGCCGTCCCTGCGGCGCGTGGAGCCGTCGCCGCGTGTCGAGACGCGCCCGTAGATCGGTCGCTCGCGGTCCGATGGTGAGCCCGCGAACGTCGCGGCGATGTTACCGTAGGTCGACGGGTCGCGACCGTCGAGGCTGAGCCGGTCGTTGAGATAGCAGGCGGTGGACCATGCCGCTTCCGGGCTGGGCGTCATCGCGATGATGCGTTTGCCCCAGTACATCCGCAGATTGTTGTGCATCCAGCCGTCGACCAGGAACTGCTTCTGGCAGGCGTTCCAGGTCTCGTCGCGCGTTTCGCCGTGAAGCATCGCGCTCAACGTCTCCAGCTCGGGTCGGGGATCGGCGGCATGCTCTGCGAGCGTGTCGACTGCCCAGCCGGCGATGCGGTCGTAGCGCTTCGGCGCGGCAAGATCCCGCGCCTGGTAGTGGAACCACTCGCGCCAGCCGAGAAGCTCGTCGGCGAACTTTGCCTTGTGCCTGCTACCTGCAACAGCCGCGGCGACCGCGGCCATCACCTCGCGCGGGCCGAGCACACCAAAGTGCAGATAGGGCGACAATCCGCTGGCGCCGTCCGCGCGCGTGGCGTCGTTGCGCGCTGATGCATAGCCGGGCAGCACCTCGGTCACGAGCCGCCGCAGCCTTTCCTCTGCCGCGCCCCGACCAGCCGGGTGCAGGTCGCTGACCGGCACCGTATGATCAATTGCGAGACTGGTCACCAGCGCGTCGAGATCGCATGTCTCCAACCTGTCTGGCGTGAAGGGCAGCGTCCCGGCGTACGCGGGCTGTTCCGGCACCGCCTCCTCCGTCTCCACCCAGTTGGAGCGCTCGGGTTCGTGGCGTCGCAGGAACCCCGATCGTCCACGGATGTCGCCGCCCAGCACGGCCGGGGGCACCAGGCACGCGGCCTCGACCGCATAGACCGGCGCCGCGGCGCGGGCGGCGACTCGCTCGGACTGCCAGCGGGCGACGAAGGTCGGTTGGTCCTCCACTAGGATCGCCGCCGCCTCGGCGCCAAGCCGGTGCACGAGACCCTTTTCGCGGTGCCCAGCCCGATCGACGTGCTGAACACACGCTAGACCACGCCTCCGGCATCTTGCGCCGAGATCTCGGCTCGCCGCCAGGATAAAGTGATGCAGCCGGTCGGAAGCATAGGGGTAATCCTCGCGCACGCCATGATACACCAGAACCGGCAAACCGAGCGCATTGCCGAGCAGAATGCTCGCATCGATCACCGGATTGTCGCGAGCCCGCAGCGCCTGCTGCAGCCAGCACAGGACGTAACGGCCGCTGACGTTCACCGCGCGATCGTTCAGCGCCCGCACCCGTGGGGCTTCTCTCCAGTCGCGAAGACCGGCAGGCAGAACGGCCGTCACCATCCCATGCTGCCCGGTATGCCCTTGAACGGTCCCACAACGTCCGACGTGATCCAGCCGCCATAAAATCCGCCAGGCTGCGGGACCACCTGCTCGCCGTCCACCATGCATGTATCGAGCGGACCGGCGTAGAACGCGACATGGTCGCGCAATACCGCAAAGGCCGGCGTCGGCTCGGGATAGCTCCACGCCACGTCGCGCAGCACTTCGCCGCCGATCGCCAGGTGCCAGTAGACGGCGTGGCCCTTCCACTCGCAGAACGAGCGTCGCTCCGAACGGCGAAGCAGGCCTGGACTCAGAGCGTCGGGCGGCAGGTACCAGCTGGGCGGATGACTGGTCTCCAGCGTGCGGACAGCGCGGCGCGTATCGGCGACGAGGACACCGCGATGCTCGATACGGATCCACCGCTCGCTCGCTTCGGCAACGGCCGGGCGGGGAAAGCGCCACACGCTCTCCTGGCCCGGCGCGAGTGAAGGATCGCGGTCGTTGTCGCTCACCGGCGACGACCGAGCCAGATGCCGATACCCGCAAGGCCGAGCACCGCGATACCGGACGTCGCAGCCGCGACCTTGCGCCCCCGATGCGGATCGCGCCGCCCGCCATCCGGACCGGCGGGAACGCCGGGCTCGAACAATACCCCGTCGCTGTCGTCGCCGTCGGGTGCGCGCGCTGACCAGGTGTCGAGGAAGCCGCTCAGGATCGCCGCCAGCAGGTTCGGCGCCGCGAACTCGCCCAGCTTGAACGCGATCGCCGGCGCGCCGACTGCGGTGAGATTGCGGGGTCGCGTGGCGAGCCCCACGACGGCCTTCGCAACCGTCTCGGGTGCGAGCGAACCCGGCGGCAAGGAGAGCCGTGCGCCCGTATAGTTGCCGGCGTGGTCGACGCCGGGCGTGTCGACGAAGGTCGGACAGACGTCGCATATATGGATGTGCGGGCGCTTCGACACCTCGCCGCGAAGTGCCGCACTGAACCCGCGCAACCCGAACTTGCTCGCCGAATAGGCCGCCGCATACGGCGTGGCGACAAAGCCGCCGGCCGAGATCATGTTGACCCAGGTACCGCGATCCTGCGCCAGGAAGATCGGCAGCACCGCGTGCACATCATTCATGTGAGCGACGAGGTTCACGTCGACGACGCGCGCATGGTCTGCGATCGGCACGTCCTCGTACCGGCCGAGCACGCCAACGCCTTCGCAGCTGAACCACAGGTCGATGCCACCGAGAAGGTCGCGGGCCTCGGCAGCGAATGTCGCCACCGCTGCTGCATCGGTACAGTCGACGGGCCGGACGATCGCAGTTCCGCCCGCCGCGGCACAGCGGCTAGCGACGTCGTCCAGCCCTTCCCTGCCGCGGGCACCCAGGACGACCCGTGCGCCCGCCGCGGCGAAGGCCACCGCCGTGGCCGCGCCGATACCGCTCGATGCACCGGTGATCACCACCCGGTGTCCGGCGAGTGTATGATCCCCGCTCATTGGACCATGCTCGGGGTGCTTGGCCGCACAGCGTCGGCGGGAGGACGCTGTCGCGTCGGATGGGCTGGCCTGTCATCATGCATAGCCCCTCCAACGTTCTGAAGGCGCTGCGGTGTCCCGCGAGCGCCGCAGAACCCATCTCACCGTATCGGGCTCGAGCTTCGAGATGTGCTCTCACTGCGGAATGCCGGCCGATTTGAACGCGACGCAGGTGCGGGCGTTGGTGTTGCTCGAGACGGGGCGCGCGCCCTTGGAACGCAAGGACACGAGATGGCAAAGCCCTTTACGATTGCAGTACCCGACGAGCGGCTCGCCGGCATCAACGCCAAGGTCGCATCGTTCGACTGGGGCGCGCTGCCGGATGCCGGAAGCTGGACGTCAGGGGTCGGCCTCGCGGATCTCAAGCGGCTCGTGGACCATTGGCGCATGCGGTTCGACTGGCGCGCGCAGGAACGTCGGCTGAATGCTCTACCGCAGTTCACGACGGAGGTGCTGGGCGAAAAGCTTCACTTCATTCATGCGCGGGGCGATGGTTCGCGCCCTCCCCTGCTCCTGCTGCATGGATGGCCGGGCTCGTTCATGGAATTCGAGGCGCTCATCGCGCCATTGGTCGCCGACGGCCATGACGTCGTCGTGCCGTCGCTTCCGGGCTACGCCTTTTCCGGGCGCCCCGCCGCGCCGATCGGACCGCGCCGGACGGGCGAGTTGATGCACGGTCTGATGACCGAGCTTTTCGGCGATGCGCGCTATCTGGTGCAAGGTGGTGACTGGGGCGCGGCGATCGGGAGTTGGATGGCGCACGATCATCCCGAAGCCGTGGCCGCGCTGCACCTCAACATGGTTCTCCTTCAGGCGGCGGACATATCGCCGAAGACGCCCGACGAACTCGCCTGGGCGGCACGACGGGCGACGCTGGCGAAAGAAGAAACCGGCTACGCGCACGAACAAGGCACGCGTCCGCAGACGCTCGGCATTGCCATGTCGGACAGCCCCGTCGGCGTTGCTGCCTGGATTCTGGAGAAGTTCGGCGCTTGGTCGGACGTGCCGCGTGATGAACAGGGTCGGCCCGATCTCTGGCAGGCGTTCGATGAAGATACGCTCCTTACCAACATCATGCTGTACCTTGTCGAGGGGTCCTTCATCACGTCCACCTGGATGTATCGCGGCCGCATGCTGGAGGGTTCGGGCGAACTTCCGGCAGGCAGCCGTGTCAAGGTGCCCACCGGCGTCGCAGCCTTCCCCGACCCCGTCTTCCCGCCGCCCCCGCGCTCACACGCACGCAAGACCTACAACATCGTTCACTGGAACGAGATGGAGGCAGGCGGCCATTTCGCGGCGCTCGAACAGCCTGGGGTACTGCTGGCGGATATGCGACGCTTCTTTGCCGACCAGGCGTCCTCAAGGGCGCGCAGACGGCGTCGGATCGCCGGCGCGGCGGGTGTCATCGGCGTTGCCGCCCTTGGATTTTGGACGTTAGCAGACAGTCATCGACGCCCGGACGATACCCAAGCCCGGCATCGCGCGACCTACCCGCCACTGGATGTCCCGAAGGTCTTTGCCGAGGGTGTCTGGATCGTCGACAGCGGACCAATAAACGCGATGGGGATAGCGCTGCCCGTGCGCATGACGATCGTCCGGCTCGAAAATGGCGATCTCCTTCTGCATTCGCCGACCCCCTATTCGGCCGAGCTGGCCAAGGCGATCGAAGCGCTGGGACGGGTACGGCATCTCGTTGCCCCCAACATCGCGCACTGGACCTACATTGCCGATTGGCAACGGGCCTACCCGGATGCGACCACCTGGGCTGCGCCAGGGCTGCGGGACCGGGCACAGGTCCGCGCATCGTCGGTGCGGTTCGATGCCGAACTCGGTGGAACAGCCCCGGCGGAATGGTCGGACACTCTTGATCAAGGCATGGTGCCGGCGGGTGCTGGCTTTAACGAGATTTGGTTCTTCCACCGGCAGACCAGAACGCTCGTGCTCGTCGACCTCATCGAAAACCTCGATCCTGACAAGCTGCCGCCTGTCACGCGGCTATTGATGCAGGCCTCCGCTGCCACGGACGGCACGACCGCACGGTACCTTCGGCTACCAGTACGGCTAGGCGGCGCGGACGCTAGAAAGGCGGTGCGAGCGATCGTGGCGCTCGAGCCTGACCGGGTGATCTTCGCTCATGGTCGGCCGTTCGACACCAGTGGTGCGGCACGATTGAAACGTGCCTTCGAATGGCTGATCTAGGCCAGCTTTAGGCCAGCTTCCGTGCCTAACTGCAGCGCTGCATCGCGCACCTGCCCAACGCGATCGAGGCAGTTCAAAAAAGTGGTGCACGCTGCGCCGAAACGGTTAGCGCGTTGCGCCCCGAAGACGTTCACAAGGAGTCACTAATGTCGTTTCCCCGTCCGTACGTCGCGTCCCCGCTCCGGTATGACAGCGGCATGCCCTATCGACGCACCGGCCGAAGCGGGCTGAGGCTGCCGGCAATCAGCCTGGGGCTGTGGCAGAACTTCGGCGGACAGGATGTGTTCGAGACGGGGCAAGCCATCCTGCGGCGGGCATTCGATCGTGGCGTGACCCACTTCGATCTCGCCAACAATTACGGCCCGCCCTATGGCTCGGCCGAAGAAAATTTCGGTCGCATCCTCGCCTCCGATTTCGCGGCCCATCGCGACGAACTCATCATCTCGACCAAGGCGGGTTGGGACATGTGGCCCGGACCGTATGGCGATGTCGGTTCATCCAAAAAATACCTGATTGCGAGCTGCGACCAGAGCCTCAAGCGAATGGGCCTCGACTATGTCGACATCTTCTATTCGCACCGGGTGGATGCCGCGACCCTTCTCGAGGAGACGATGGGCGCGCTGGTGCAACTCCATCGACAGGGCAAGGCACTATATGTCGGCATCTCCTCCTACGAGCCGGGGCTTACCCGCCGTGCGGCCGAGATTCTGGCCGCGGAAAAGGTGCCGCTGTTCATCCACCAGCCCAGCTATTCGATCCTGAACCGGTGGATCGAGCGCGATCTGCTGGCGACGCTGGAGGAGCTGGGCGTCGGCTGCATTGCCTTCTCACCCTTGGCGCAGGGCATGCTGACGAATAAATACCTCAGGGGCGTTCCACAGGATGCGCGAGCAACCCGTGACGGGTCGCTGTCGCAGGCCTTGCTCACGGATCGAAACCTTGCTGCCATCCGTACCCTGAACGATATCGCGGGTGAGCGCGGACAAACCCTGGCCCAGATGGCGATCGCGTGGGTCTTGCGCGACCCGCGCGTCACATCGGCGCTGATCGGCGCCCGCACGGTCGAACAGCTCGACGACTCGCTGGACTCGGTGAAGACGCTCGACTTCTCCGCCGACGAACTCACCGCGATCGACAACGCGGCCGACGATGGCGGCGTCAATCTCTGGTCGGGATCATCTGACATCACTGCACTGCCGGCAGCGCAAGGAGTGCCCGCCTGAACAACGGCCATCACGACACCCCTCCGGGACATTCCAAAAAACGTTTGCGCGCCCAATCTTCAGGCCCGGTTACGTTCGCCGACAGCGCCGCAAATAATTGTTAAATGACGCGAAATCGTAATCTCTTTAAGCAAACCACGTTTCTTGAGCCTTGCCCCATCGTGATCTGAGAGACTCGCTACGCTCGTAGATGCCCGCCTCGAACGAAGAACTCCGATTTCGGGCTGATAGCGGAATGCCTGCTTCCGGTCCGGACCAAGCGGGGGGCCGCCTCAACGGGACGGGACGACATAGTCGTGTGTTCCGATCTGGCGATGCAGCTTGAGCGAGCCGCCAGCCTGACGCTGCCACAACCGGATGCCCCCGCCCTTGACGGTGCCCGACTGGCCCCCCGCGGTCCACTCGACGCGGAATTTGGGATATTCAATCACCCACGCACCGTGATTTTCGAATGCCAGGGTCCAGACCCGCACGTCGCGGAAGGTCGCGCCGCTTCCCGCTGCGGTATAGGCGGTCAGATAGGGGCGGATCTCGGCCATGCCGCATTTGGGCGTTTCGGCGAAAGGCATGAAGACGGCGTCGTCGGTATAATCCACGAGCTTCGCCTCGACATCCTTGGTCCGCACGGCCTCGGCGTCGCGGTCGTTATGGGCTCGCAGGAATTCGCCCACGGACCGATCGCCTGCGGCTAGCCGGATGGGCGAGGACGACGGCACCGGGATCGCGGTGAAGAAGCCCGCGGGATCGGCCAGCGGGCGGAAATAGCCCCAGCTGTCGGCCTTGAGCCTGAGGCCGCCGTCCCGCTCGACGCCCCAGACATGCGCGTATTTTCCCCGCTCTTCGTCGGTGCGGTCGGACCAGCGGATCGTGAAGGTTCCGATCTCGACCAAAGTGTCGTCCAGCTCAAGGACTTCGCTCGCCACCGGCACATAGCTGGTCACACGCCGCCGCTCGCGCATCGCGCGGTGATAGGCCGCGATCTGGCGCGTGCCGATCAGCACCGGCTGATATTTGGGCATCGAGCGCGCATCTGCGCGGTAGAGCATGGCGCGAGCATCGGCATCATTGGCGAGCATCGCCTGACGCAGCTTCGCGTGTGCGGCGTTGACGCGTTCGGTCGGCGTCGCGGGAGGTCCGAACAACAGGTGCCGCGCGATGAAGGGCAGCACATCGGTGTAGAACCGCCCCTGCTCGCCCCAGTGCCGGTCACGAAAGCCGCCACCATGTTCCTCGGCTTCGTGCGGCACACCATATTCAGCGAGGAGATTGGAAAAGGCCTGCGCGCCATAGACATGGTCAACCAGCGTGTCCTGACGCCCCCAGTCGAACTTGAAGCCCCGCAGCGATTTGAGATTGTCGGCATAAGCGGGGAGCAAAGCCGTCAGCGCGAATCCCTGTTTGAAACGCGCCGTACGGTCGCTGTCCACTACGATGCGCCCGTCGACACGCCGCGCCGGTGGATCGAAGAACAGCGGCGGTCGGTTCGGGTTCGGCGAGAAGGCCTGATAGATCGACGTGAAGATCAGCGAGAAGCCGTCGTCCCGCAGATCGTCGAGCGATGTCGCGCGCGCCATGCGTTCCAAGTTCGGGCGGCTGTGCGTCGGCTGAATATTGGGGCCGCTCGCCACCGGCTGCATGCCATAGACCGCGCCGAACATGTCTGGATGGCGCATGCCGAAACGGATCGCGCCATACGCCCCCGGACCGTCCCCCGCGATCCCGCGCGAATCCCGGGTGGCGAGCGTGCGGTAGGTGGCATCGATGTGCGGCACCAGCTCGCGCACCATGAAGTCTTCCCAATTGCCCGTCGCCGGCGAATTCACATACCATGCGCTGCCCGCGGGGGTCGTGAAGTCGGCGGTCACGACGATGACGTCGCCGATCACACCCTGCGCGATCGCCTTATCCAGCAGCGCCTTTGCGCCGTGGCTGGCGAAGGGTTCGCGGTGATCTTCGAAGAAATAGTTGAGGAAGTAGAGGACGGGAAATCGCTTGCCCGGCTCGGCGTAGCGCGGCGGCAGGTAGACCGTGAGGTTGCGAACGGGCGAGATGCCGATCTTGCTGCCGGCGAAGCTGGTCGATTGCAGCGTGCTGACAACCAGCCGGCCCTGCGGCTGCGCCATCGCCGGAGCGACGAACAGCGCCAGCAAGCAACAGGCAACGGCGTAAAGCTTGCGTAGCCCGCTCATGACGACGCTCCATCGCTTTGCCGCGTGGGGCCTGGTGTACGCCGGAAGGGAATCACGAGTGTCTCGCGTTCCCGGCCCTCCGAGCGATTGAGGAAATAGACCGTGAAGCTATCCGGCCCGGTTCGCGAGAAAGTCGCGCCGTCGAAGTAGAAGCTGGTCGAATCGCGATCGACCAGCGGACGGTCGATATAAGCCGCCTGCGCTTCCCAACCGGCGAGTTCCGGCGTGAAGTGCTTGACCCGAAGAGTCAGCGAATTTCCAATCTCGGCGAACACGCCGATCTCGTAAAAGGCCAGGTTCTGGGGAGCTAACGCGCGGACGAAGCCCGGAAGCTGCCCAAAGCGAGGACTGAGAAGCACATGCTCGACCGGCCCATCGGGCATGTCGCCGATCCAGTGGCCCTCGATCCACGCCATGTCGGCGATCGTCGCACGCGGGGCCTGGTGGCCTTCAGCGTGGAGCTTGATCATGGCCCGGGGGTTGGCGAGTTGCGCCGATGAAGGGCTTGCGTGGAACAGGATCGCCAGCGCGATTACCGCCGTCGGAAACCTGAAAGGTGCATATGCCCTGTGCCTCAACCCCATGCCCACCCCCTGTTTTGGTTGAGCGGCATACGGGCCCGGAACGGGGTTTCCCGGCAATGGATTTTCGCCGGGCGGGTCCGGCGGATCGCCAAGCGGGATCAGCGGGTAAGGTAGCCGTCGATTGGCTCGCGATATCGACGGCTGAACCGGAGCTCCGCGCCGCACGCCAGCCGCACCGAGCCGTCGCCATGGGTGCCGGGCCGGACTTCGACCAATCGGTCGAGCCGGACGATCGCGGCGCGATGGATGCGCGCGAACGCGGCATGGGGCAGCCGCGCCTCGAGCGACGTCAATGATTCGTGGATCAGCAAGCTGCGTCCGCCGGCATGGACTTCGGCATAGTCGCCCGCCGCACTGATCCAGTCGATCTCGTCGAGCCGAACCAGTTGCGCCGCGCCATTGCCGCGCGCGACTAGCCGGCCCTGCCCGCCGAGCAGCGATCGCATCCCGTCGCGCTGGCCGCCGCGCTGGCCGTCGCCCGTGTCGATGTGTCGCCGCACCCGCTCGATAACGCGGGCAAAGCGCTGGTCGTCGAACGGCTTGAGCAGGTAATCGAGCGCCTCCGCCTCAAAGGCGCGCACCGCATAGACATCGAACGCCGTCACGAAAACGGTCAGCGGCATCGCATCCACGCCGATCGCCTCGATCACGCCGAAGCCGTCCATCTCGGGCATCTGGACGTCGAGGAACACAAGGTCGGGCCGCAGCGTGCCGATTGCCGCCACTGCTTCCGCCCCGTGCCCCGCTTCGCCGACCACTTCGAAATCGTCGGGCCCTGCCAGCGACTGGCGCACCGCGCGGCGTGCCAGCGGCTCGTCGTCGATGATCAGGGTCCGGATCACCGCGGCACCAGGATGATGACGCGGAAGCCCTCGCCCGGCGCCGTGTCGATCTCAAGCGACTGGCGCTCGCCATGGAGCTGGCGCAACCGCAGCCGTGCGTTGCCGAGCCCGACGCCCTCGCGGATCGCGCCCGCGCCCTTGCCGTTGTCGGCGATGCTGATCCGCAGCATGTCACCCGCGGGCTTCGCCTCGATCGTCAGCGTGCCACCTTCGATCGTCGGCGCAATCCCGTGGCGCACCGCGTTCTCGACCAGCGGCTGCAGCAGCAGCGCCGGCACCTGGACGGTCTCCAACCCGGGCGCGATGGCGCGGACGATCCGCAGTCGCTCGCCCAACCGGGCTTCCTCGATCGCCAGATAGGTGTCGGTAAAGTCGAGTTCATCGGCGAGCGCGCTGTGCTGCGACCTGCGCTGATCGATCGACAGCCGTAGCAGATCGCCCAGCCGCGCGATCAGCCGCTGGGCGACGATCGGATCGTCGGGCACCAGCGCGGAAATGGCGTTGAGGGTGTTGAACAGGAAGTGCGGCTGCAGCTGCGCGCGCAGCGCCGCCGTTTCCGCCTCTGCGAGCTGCGCCTCCAGCCGCGCCGCCGCGACTTCGCGATCGCGCATCGTCCGATAGGCGCGCGCGCCGAGCACGATCGCGACGAGCAGCGCGTAGATCATCAGATGGACGTGGATGCTGGTCGCCAGCTTCGTGATCAGCAGCCCATTGCTCCACGGCGCCCAGGGCGCGCGGACATAGATCATCGCGTTCACCACGCTGTAG
Organism: Sphingomonas sp. STIS6.2; assembly: GCF_000732685.2. Taxonomy (NCBI): domain Bacteria; kingdom Pseudomonadati; phylum Pseudomonadota; class Alphaproteobacteria; order Sphingomonadales; family Sphingomonadaceae; genus Sphingomonas; species Sphingomonas sp. STIS6.2. The sequence continues at coordinate 35,066 of NZ_JPDP02000159.1, read as the reverse complement.
AGCGCCGCGTGCAGCACCGCGAAGAGCAGCCCGAAGGCCAGATGGATGACCAGCAGCCTGCCCAGCCGCCGCTCGCCGGCGAACGCTCGCGCCACGCTCACACCCCGGGCGTCAGTGCTGCCCAGGCCGAATACCAGATCAGCCCATTGACCAATGCCTGTTCCAGCGCGAGCTTTGGCCCACCCGCGAAACCCGCGGCATAGGTCTGGAACGCCGTCACCACCGCGACAGCCAGCCATGCGGCCCAAATGCCCAGATAGCGAACAAGGCGTTGCCGATGCGCTGCGGTCATGGCCAATCATGCACATTCGCCCAACATTGAACAGCTGCCCGGCGGGGACGAAGCCTGGACGGATGAATGCAATAGAACTGCTCAACTGCGATAAATGCAGTTCCGATACAGATCGTCCGCGTCACCCCGCACGATCGGTTCGCAGCCGCCGACGTCTGCGTGCTCCGCAAATTCGCGACCGACGAATTCTGCCTCGCCAACGTCTATTCGGTCGGTGTCGCGATGCGCGCGAGGCGGCGCATTCCGACGCGGTGCAGGCCCTGCCGAAGGCAATCGCCGAATATCCGGTCGGCGCCGGCCAGCGTAGCGACTTGATACCGGCGATCGGGTCGATCAAGGTCAACTTCACCCGTCTCGATCGGCGAGAGGGCGCCGCCGTTGCCGACGAGGCCGTACCGCGTGTGACCGCTATCAAGGATAGAGAGATCGTCCTCGTCGACGCCGCCTGATTGTCACCTTCACTCTGTAGCGTGCCGCGTACCCGACCAAGCCCGAGGAGACATCGAATGCCGTTCGTCACCACCGTCGACAAGACCGAAATCTTCTACAAGGACTGGGGCAACACGGATGCGCCCGTCGTCATGTTCCACCACGGCTGGCCGCTCAGTTCGGATGACTGGGACGCGCAGATGATGTTCTTCGTCCAGAAGGGCTATCGTGTCATCGCGCATGACCGCCGCGGGCATGGCCGTTCGACCCAGTCGGCGAGCGGTCACGACATGGACAGCTATGTCGCCGACGTCATCGCGCTGACCGACGCGCTCGATCTGCGCGATGCCGTCCATGTCGGCCACTCGACCGGCGGTGGCGAGGTCGCCCGCTATGTCGCGCGCGCCAAGCCCGGGCGGGTCAAAAAGGCCGTGCTGATCAGTGCGGTCGCACCGATCATGGTCAAGACCGACGCCAACCCGGACGGCGTGCCGATGGACGTATTCGACATGGTGCGCGAGCAGACTGCCACGAACCGTTCGCAATTCTACTACGACTTCACGCTGCCCTTCTTCGGCTACAACCGCGACGGCGCCGAGGTGAAGGAGGCGGTGCGGCTCAACTGGTGGCGCCAGGGCATGATGGGCTCGGCGCTTGCCCATACGCTCGGCATCAAGGCCTTTTCCGAGACCGACTTCACCGACGATCTCAAGGCGATCGACGTGCCGACGCTGGTCCTGCACGGCGAGGACGACCAGGTGGTTCCTTTCGCCACCACCGGCAAGATGTCGGCCGACATCGTGAAGGACGCCAAGCTCATCTCCTACCCCGGCTTTCCCCACGGCATGCCGGTTACCAACGCCGATCGGATCAACGCCGATCTGCTGGCCTTCATCGAAGGCTGATCCATGGCAGGGCACGGAGCGATGGGGCGCTCCGTGCTTCTGCACGACACGCTTCACAAGGAATTGCCGCGATGCGCGACCGGGTTCTGATCTTCTACGGCTCCTATCGGTCCGACCGGCAGGGCATCCGCCTCGCCGAGTGGCTCGTCCGCGCCTTCGCCGAACGCGGTGCATCGGCCGAGCTCATCGACGCGAGGGCAGTCGACCTTCCCATGCTCGACCGCATGTACAAGGAACATCCCAGCGGCGAGGCACCCCCCGCGCTGGAGGCACTCGCAGAAAAGATCAGGACGGCCGACGCCTTCGTCTTCGTGGCCGGCGAATATAACTGGGGCGTGCAGCCCGGGCTCAAGAACCTCACCGACCACTTCCTCGAGGAATGGTACTGGCGGCCGGCGGCGATCGTCAGCTATTCGGCCGGACGCTTCGCCGGTGCACGCGCCGGCCTCGCATGGCACGGCATCCTGTCCGAGATGGGTATGGTCGTGGTCTCCAGCACGGTCGCGGTGGGTGGGATCGGCCACGCCTTCGATGCGAGCGGAGAACCGGCGGGCGACGGCGGCGCGGCCCTCACCCGTGCCTTCCCGCGCTTCGCCGACGATCTTGGCTGGTGGACGCAGGCCGCCCGCGCCCAGCGTGAGAGGCGTGATCCGCCCTATTGATCCGGCCGAAGCCGCGCGTCTTCATCGCGGCTCCGGGCAACAGAGCTCGTTCACCCCTTCGCTGCAGCTGCGGCCAGCTCCTCGAGGTCGAGATCGTGTTCAAGGTCGTGGAGCGTCTCGTCATCGATACGACCGGCACGGTGCAGGCGGACCAGCTCGGCGCGGCCGGCCGCGACCGCGGCGATGATGACGTCGAAATGGCTCGCGATCGCCACGTTGCGCTCCTCCACCGTACCGTCGAACGCATCCGCTGCGGTTGCACGGGTCCGGTAGCGCCTTAGGAGCTGCGGGTGGATGACCGTGCCGTCGATCGCCACCGCCTCGCGCTCGACAAGTCCCAACTGCGCCTGGAACAGCATCATCTCGGCCGCGTGCAGATCGAGCGGCGGTCGCGCGCTGCCGTCGTCGTGCGGCTTCAGGGTCCGGATGACCCAGCCAAGCGAGGTGCCCTGCACCAGGACGGTCACGAGGATCACGACAAAGGCGGTGACGAGCATCAGATCCCGCGCCGGCATCGCCTCGGGCAGCGAGAGCGCGACCGCGAGCGTCACCACGCCGCGCATCCCGGCCCAGCTCATCACTACCGCCGCCCGCGTTCCGAGCGGGTGCTGTCGCGTCCACCCGATGCGGCGACCGGTGGCGACGCCGGCATCGACCGCGAAGATCCACAGGAACCGCGCGGCAACGACCGCCAGGACGATCAGCAGCACGGGCCGCGCCATCGTGTCTATGACGATGTCGAGCCCGCCGACCCGGTCCAGCAACCCCCGCAAGGACAGGCCGATAAGCAGGAACACGGTGGCTTCGAGGAGGAACACCAGCACCTGCCAGAACGCCATCGCCCGGATGCGCACGCGGGCGGTGAAGACGACATGCTGATACCAGCCGCAGACAAGGCCCGCGGTGACGACGGCAATGACGCCGGACACGTGCAGCAATTCGCCCGCGATATAGGCGCTCCAGCAGACCAGCACGGTCGCTGCGATCATCAGCGTATCATCGCCGAGCCGGCGGAGCAGAACCACCCAGAGCCCGCCGATCGCCGCGCCGACCGCGATGCCGCCCGCCACGAGCACGAAAAACGTTCCGGTCGCCGCCCCCAGATGGAAGCTGCCGGTCAGCACCGCCGCCACCGCAAAACGGAACAGCACCAGCCCCGCGGCATCGTTGAGCAGGCTTTCGCCCTCGAGCAGCGTGGTCAGCCTGCGCGGGAGCGTCACCCGCTGCAACACGGCACGCGCGGATACCGCATCGGGTGGCGACAGGATCGCGCCCAGCGCGACGCAGGCGGCCCAGGGCAGTCCGGGCATCAGCAGCCTGGTCACGATCGCCACGACCGCCGTGGTGAAGAAGACGGCGCCGACCGCCAGCGAAAGAATGCCGGCCATGTGCCGCCGGAATGGCGCGACCGCGGTGAACCACGCGCCGTCCATCAGCAGGGGTGGGAGAAACAGGACAAGGACCAGCTCCGGATCGATCGCGATCCCTTGCACACCCGGTACGAAGGCGACGGCGCATCCGCCGACGATCAGCGCGGCTGCTGGTGGCAGCGACAGACGCCGGGCCAGATAGTGAAGCCCCAGCACCACCAGGAACATCAGGATGATCAGCTCGAAGTTTGCCGCTGGATGCACAAAGCCGCCCCTTTTCCTGCCCGCCCGGTGGTCCTGCAATCTGTCCCGAACCGCGTCAATGCGATCGGGCAGCGTATCGGCCCGCGCCCGCATTCGGCCTGGGCCGTTCCCGGGCGATTGCCGTCGTCGCGTTCGCCGGGCTAGTGTCGAGGGGGATAGGGGACAGCGCTCATGGAAACGATCGGTCGCGACCTGCGGGAAATGCAGCGGGTTCCGCTGCAGCCTGCGCATATTGCCGCGATCCGGGCGGCAGGGACGCGCAAGCACTATCCCAAGGGAATGATGCTCGCCGAGATCGGCGCGCCGGCCGACCGCTTCGTGTATGTCGAAGAGGGGGAGATCGAGGTCATCAACCCGTTCACGGGCGATCGGCTGGTGCCGTCGACGCTGGGGCCCACCCAGTTCATGAGCGAGATCTCGCTGCTGTCCGGCGGCACCTGGTCGCTGCCGATGCGCGCCGCGAGCGACACGACCGTCGTCGAAGTCCCGCGATCCGCGATGCTTCGCCTGATGGCGGCCATACCGGAGATGTCGGACATCGTTATCACGGTGCTGGCCGCGCGCCGTCGGCGGCAGCTGGATGCCGGCGACGGCATGCTGGTGCTGGTTGGCGAAGAGGAGGACAGGGCCGTCAGAAGAGTGGCCGAGTTCGCCGCACGCAATCGCCTGCCCTACCGCTCCTACCCGCTCGGCAGCGCCGAGGCCGCGCATGTCGCCAGCAGTTGCGGAACCACGCCGCGCGAACCCGTCGTGGTGTTCGGCCGCGACGTGGTGGTGAGCGATCCGACGCCGGAAAAGGTGGCACGGCTGCTCGGACTCGATCAGGACGTTCCCGAAGACGAGGCCTTCGACGTGCTCATCGTCGGGGCCGGCCCCGCCGGCGTGTCGGCGGGCGTCTATGCGGGAGCCGAAGGATTGCGCGCGCTGGTGGTCGACGAGACCGCGATCGGCGGCCAGGCCGGCACGTCCAGCCGGATCGAGAATTATATGGGCTTTCCCACCGGCATCTCCGGTGCCGATCTCGTTTGGCGCGGCGAGGTGCAGGCGATGAAATTCGGCACACGCTTCGTCATGCCTCGCCGCATCGAGTCGCTGGACCAGCTCGACAATGGCGCCTTCTGTGCGACCTTCGCCAATGGTCGGCGCGTTCTCGCCGCCTCTGTCGTGGTTGCTACCGGGGTCCAGTACAGACGCCTGCCGATCGCACGCCTCGCCGAGTTCGAGGGCACGGGCATCTATTATGCAGCGACCGAGAATGAGGCGCGCTTCTGCCGCGATACGGAGGTGCTGGTCATCGGCGGCGGCAATTCGGCCGGGCAGGCGGCGATGTTCCTCAGTCGTACGGCGCGGCACGTTCGCCTGCTGGTGCGCGGCGACACCCTGGCCTCGTCCATGTCCAGCTATCTGTCGAGCAGGCTCGAGGCGGACCCCGCGATCACCATCGAATACGGCACCCATGCCGTCGAACTTCATGGCGGGGACAATCTGGAGGCGGTGACGATCCGCAACGGAGACGGCGACCGCACCGTGGCAAGCTGCGCCGTCTTCGTGATGGTCGGCGCCGCACCCAATACGGGCTGGCTCTCCGAACTGGTCGCTCTTGACGACAAGGGCTTCGTGCTCACCGGCGAAGCGGCTGGCGCGTTATCGCCTTTCGCCACGTCCTGCGCGGGCATCTATGCCGTCGGGGACGTGCGCGCCGGATCGGTGAAACGCGTCGCGTCTTCGGTAGGAGAAGGATCGGTCGTCATCTCCAACGTCTGGGAGCATGTGCGCGGCTTGGATCGCGCCTGAACGAAAGCCGCCTTCGCAGGTCTGACCGACGGTTGGTCAGTTGAAAAACGCTCCAAGCTGTCCAATGCTGGTCATTCATGCCATCCGGATCAACCGGCATCGCAGGAAACCCCGTCAGAGACGTGCGTCGAAGTGGCCGGAATTTCGTGATCAAAACGCGATCATCACCTTGCCCAGATGCCCTGCCGCGGCGAAATAGCGGACGGCGTCCGGTGCGTCGTCGAAGGCGAACGTCCGGTCGACAACGGTCGTCATCCGGTTCGCCACCATTGCGTCGAGCAGATCGACGAACATTGCGCGGCTGCCATTGGCGATGCCGCGGATCGTCACGTTCTTCGTGATGAGCGACAGATAGTCGGGGATCGCCGGCCCCTCGCCCGGTGAAACGCCGATGACGATGATCCGCGCATTGATCGCCGCGGCTGCGATCGAGTCCCCCAGCGTATCGACGCCGCCGGTTTCGATCACGATGTCGGCGCCCTTCCCCTCGGTCTGTGCGATCACCTCGGCCGCCCAATCCGGTGACGTCCGGTAATTGACCGTGATGTCCGCGCCGAGGCTGCGTGCCGTTTCGAGTTTCGCGTCCTGCGACGACGTGATCGCCACCCGTGCGCCACGGGTCTTGGCGATCTTAAGTGCCGCCAGCGCAACGCTACCGGTGCCGAGGCAGAGCACGGTCTCGCCCGCCTCGACCCGACAGACCTCGACCAGTGCATTCCAGGCGGTCAGGCCGGCCGAGGCGAGACCTGCGACATCCGCGTCGGCCAGCGCGTCGGGCACCCGGATCAGCGCAGCCGCGGGGAGAACGACCCTTTCGGCAAGCCAGCCGTTATGCGTGATGCCGATATCATGCGCAAAGACGTCCGCCCGGAACGGGCCGTCCAGCCAGGTCGCGAAATGACCGCAGACGACGCGATCGCCGACTGCGACCTCGGTCACGCCCGCACCGATCGCCACGACCTCGCCCACGCCTTCGGACATCGGAATGCGGGTTTCGGGCTGTCGGGCGCCGTAGGTGCCGCGCAGGAGCTGAACGTCGCGGCTGATCAGGCCGACAAGACGCGGCGCCACCAGCGCTTCGCCGGGACCAGCGACCGGCGGGGGCCGGGTCGTGGCGACAAGTCCGTCGATGCCGTTCTGGGCACCGATGTGAAAGGCTTTCATCGAAATCTTCTCCTGATGGGCACGCACGACGGGCGCCTTACTCAAAGGCCCTGGGACCGGGCTTGAAGGCATGGCGGCGCGCGCCGGCTGCAAGCGCCAGGGCAAGAAGGGTCGGCGCCAGTACGGCCCAGGCGAGCAGTCCTGCCCCCGCATGGTCGAGGATCACCCCGCCGACGATCCCGCCCGTCGCGATGGCGCCGTTCCAGACCGTCGTGAGCATCGCATTGGCGAGGTCGACGCCCTCACCCGCCGCATCGGCGAGCGCGGTCGACAGCTGTGTCGCTGCGCCGCCGAACGACAATCCCCACAGGATCGTCGCGACGATCGTCATCGCAGGGGTAGTCGCGAACAGCCCGAAGGCCAGCGAGACGACCGCAAACATCGTGAGGCTGACCAGCACGAGCGGACGCAGCGCGCGATCGATCAGCACGCCCGTCACCCAGATCCCGACCAGCGCTGCCAGCCCGAACCCGAGCAGCAACAGATCGAGCCTCTCCCCCGCGCCCGACAAGGCGGCGACCGGGGCGATGTAGGTGTACAGGATATTGTGACCCGTGATCCACGCGAACAGCGTGACCAGCACGGTGCGAACGCCCGGCGTGCGAAACACGCTCGCGATCGACAGCCGCTGCTCGGCAGGCTGGCCGGCAAAGTCCGGCACGCGCCACAACACCCAGCCGATCAGTATCAAAGTGGTGATCGCCATCAGCCCGAACGCCATGCGCCAGCCCAGCGTCGTGCCCAGCATCGCCCCCAAGGGTACGCCGATCGAGAGTGCCAGCGGTGTACCGACCATCGCGATCGCGAGCGCCTTGCCGCGCAACGGCGGGGCGACCATCCGCCTGGCATAGCCCGCGATGATTCCCCACCCCAACCCCGCCGCGACCCCGCCCATGAACCGCGCGACGAGCGTCAGCGCATAGGAGGTCGACACCGCGGTCACGCAGTTGAAGATCAGAAAACCGACGATCGCGACGAGCAGGGTCGGCTTGCGGCGCCAACCTTGCGTGTACAGCGTCAGCGGGATCGCCGCGAACAGCGATCCGACCGCATAGACCGTGATGGTCTGCCCCGCGAGCGACTCCGATACGTCGAGCCCGGCGGCCATGTGCGGCAACAGCCCGGCAGGGAGCGTTTCGGTGAGGATCGCGGTGAAGCCGGTCATTGCCAGCGCCAGCAACGCGGAGATCGGCAATGTCTCGCTCGCGCCATCGTCGGTCTGACCGGATCTTGGAATCACGCAACACTCACTTCTGGATCGACTGGTCCACTGCGTTCAACCACATGGCGTGGCTTGTCAACGAGTAATGGATTGATTAGTCCATAATCAGGAGCGGACATATATGGCACGGAGCGGACGACCGCGTGGTTTTGACAGGGCTGCAGCGCTGGACAGCGCGATGCATCTGTTCTGGGAACACGGGTATGAGGGCGCGTCGCTGCTCACGCTGCGTCAGGCGATGGGCGACATCTCGTCGGCCAGTTTCTACGCGGCCTTCGGTTCGAAGGAAGCGCTCTACCGCGAAACGCTCACGCGCTATCTCGCCGTGCATGGCGGCATCGTCGGTGCGCTCGACGACGAGACGCTATCGCCACGCTCGCGGCTCGAACAGGCCTTGATCGCGTCGGTTGCGGTGCAGACCGATCCTGCCCATCCGAAGGGGTGCATGATGACGCTGTCATCGATCGTTTCGTCCGAGGCTGGTGCGCCGACCCGAGCGCTGACCCGTGCCGAGCGGGAGATCACCCGGCAGGCGTTGCAGCGGTGTATCGCCGCCGGCGTCAGCACCGGCGCTCTCGATCCCGCCACCGACGTCGCGGGGCTCACCACGTTGTACGACGGGCTGTTGCTGGGGATCTCGATCCAGGCGCGGGACGGCGTTCCGACCGAGACGCTGCGGGCCGGCATTGGACACGCGATGGCGGCGTGGGATGCTCAAGGCAGACAGGAGCGTGAGAGCAAACTCCACTAATCTCGCCGAAAAAGAGACCGACTCGCAGGCATTCCGACTGCCCTACCCGCTTTCTGACTCCGGCATTCGTCATGTCGCCCTTAGGCTGATTCCAGCGACGTACGTCAGCGTATCGGGTACCCTAAGGGCACAGAACTTCATTATCGACCGCGCGGCAATCCAGCCCTCAGACGTAAGATGGGAAATGACATGCGATTTGTTCAGATCGAAATACTGCCGCAGGGCAAGGCGCTGGTCGATATCGACAAGCTAACCCATGCAGTACCCGAAGGGAACGGGTCACGCCTGTTCATCGGGGCGCAGCACCTCGACGTGCCCCATTCATTGGCTGAACTCGAGAACGTGCTGGCCGGTCGCGAGCGGACGGACGATGGCGCAAACAGCACCGCGGGGTTCGGTCTGCGATAGGCCGGCACGACTTCGGAAGATCATATCGTCTGCCCCATCAACCCTGGGCGCGGAGCCACGACGGCGAAAACGGATCGGCAGCCCCTTGGGTCGTTCGTAACTCTGCGTAGACCACGTCATGCGCCGTCCGCATCGACACAGTTTTACCCCGAGACGGCACGGCACAACGCCGTTTGGCTTCGGCTGCTATGGCGGGTGGGGCGCGGAAGCCGTCGACGAACTCGTCAAGCGTGGAGCGGATCCCGAGACAATCGTGGTCGTCGACGATCGGATGGTCGAGCTCGACGCCACTGAAGCATGGGGCACGACCGTGATGCAGGGCGATGCGACCCGCAATGCCGCTCTGGAGGCAGTACAGCTCGCCCGTGCGCGTGCCCTGTTCGTTGCTGCGGGATGGGACGACACATCCGATCCCGATCGTCCTGAACCCAGCAAGTCTCGCCGGCGTTCTGTTGGCAGGGTCGGACCCACTGCGCGCATATCGCGTCGTATCAACGGATCTCGCCGCGGCCGGCGGACAGGTCGTCCTGCACGAACGAGCACAGACCGCGACAGAGGTGGGACTCGCACTGTCGGAAATCCGTGCTGGTCTCGGCCACCGTATCTACCGGGGCGATCGAAGCTTTGGGTTCCGGGAGCCAGACACGCAGCGGCTCGAGACGGGGGATCTCATCGTCGAGGCAGCACGGCGCGGTCAGGCCGAACCCACCACTTACCGATACTGTCTGTTACGAACGGATCTGGGTCCGATGTGCGCACTACGAAATCAGCGCATCTCCATCAGGCTTCGTCGGTCGAGATCGGCTTCCGTGCCGCCATCTGGACCGGCTTGCCTATTACGGGACGGCCGGCTGGCCATCGGCGCGCGATACAGCGATCCTTTGCTATCCGGGCTATGGTCACCGCGTCGCCCTGATTGCCGCCAAGGACATGATAGGCCGTCGCGTCTTCGCCAACATAGAAACCGACATGCCCGCCACCAGGACGCTCGAACACCAGCACAGCTCCCGGCGCCAGACGCTCCGGCCGCAACGACAATCCCCATGTCGACCACGACGTCGCCCGCACCGCAATAGAGACTGGTTCGATGCCATCTTCCTGCAGGCAGTGGGCGACGAACACGCCGCACCACGGGACGCTGTCGGCATTGTAGACCATGCCCAGCACCCGCGTTCCAAGCCGCTTTGCCCAACCGAGGATCGTCGCGCTGTTCGCTGATCCTGCAGCTTCCTGCGTGCCGAGTTTCGTGCGCGCCACTCTCAGCCACTTCGGATCCGTCACCATGATCCACCCGCCCCTGGGGCCGAGATACGAACGAGCCTACGGTTACGCTCAAATGCGGGCATTACAGCATCCTCTCCACGATCGGCAGCATCGCTGCGACCACCGCAGCAATCGCCTTGGCATTGGGATGCACCCGGTCCGCCAGCACCATATCGGCATGTCCCAACACGCCCGGCGGAAAGAACGGCCAGACGGTCGCGCCGTGTTTGGCCGCCAACGCCGCGTGGATGCCGAGATATGCCGCAGCCCGATCACGGATGAACATCGGGGGATCGACGGTCGTCAACAACACGGGAATGCCACAATTGCCCAGGCTCAGCAGGACCTGCTCAAGATGCGCTCGGGTACGACCCACCGGCACCTGCCGCAGGACATCGTTCGGTCCCACCTGAACGATCGCAAGTGCGGGTCGCTGGTCGAGCGCGGAGAGCATTCGGGGCAAGCGTCGTAGGACATCAGCGGTGGTATCACCCGACACCCCGGCATTCACCACGACGGCAGGAGGGCATGCCCGCCGCAGCGATGCCCGGAGCTGTACGGGAAAGCTATCGGCGGCGGGCAGGCCGTAACCGGCAATCAGGCTGTCGCCGATTGCGAGAATCAAAGGTCGGTCGAGTGTCATGCGCCGCTGTGAGATAGTTCACGTTCGATGCAATGTAAGGCGTCCGGTCACCATCGCGCCGCTCCTTTGACGCTGGTGCTCTTTCGTCTGCGATGACACAAACGGCGGATACGCATTCCGGCGACCATCGCATTATCAGAATTTCCAGACGACCTTTTGCCAACATCGTCGGCCTGAATGGGGTGATGGCCTAACGCCGGAACGCGGTCGTCGGCGCGGATGATGTGGTGTCGTACCTGCAACGTGGCACGGCGACCGATGAGTGTGCCCGAACTGCCCCGCCAGATGGCCGTCCCCAACGAAGCAGCTTTTGCATCATCAGCCGCCGCCGGAGCCCGTCTCACATTTGTCGTTATGAGCGGTTCGACGAGCCGGATGTATTTGGCTGCGTCAAGTCGAGCACTTCCAACCTTGCAGCGTCGCCTCGCCTTGCAATCAGGCTCCCCACTGGAACCTGGTACGTACCGCGTAAGGTGAACCGCTCGACACGGTACACACCCCGATCAGTGCTGCTGGTCGAAAAGCCGGTGTAGCGTCGTTCGGCAACCTGCTTGAGGAGGTACCCTGCCCATCCCGTCGAACGCGAGCCGCGCAAGATTTCGGGTTCGTCCGTCTTGCCGTCGGGTCGGATCCAGAAGCCGATGTCGACCCATTTGATCGGATCGACATCGGACGATCTCGCGGGAAGCGGATTGCGCAAGTCGAACTTGCGCGCTTCGTCTTGCGCAGCCGCCAGCGCCGTAGGTCGATAAGGCGGCGCCCATACCAGCTCAGGGCGGGTCGAGCCATCGCGGCCGATCGCACGCACCAGCTGGTCAATCTGCGCGTTGTCCTTTTGCCCCGCCGCCAAGCGCAACCGGACAACTTGCAGCAGGTTGCGCAGCTTTGGATCCGCCGCGATCGGCCGGGCTTCGGCTTCGGCCATAAGCCGGGCCGCACCGGCCGTGTCGCCTCGTGCGTTGGCCAGTCTGACGCGGCGCAACGTCGCCTGCAGAGCGAGCACCGCGTTTCCGTCCGTCAACGCCTGACGCTCCACCGCCTTATACGAAATCTCGGCACTACGCCCCTTGCGCATCGCTAGCCACATATCGCCGGTCGCAAATGCCGCGGCAACGACGGCCGGGTCATTGGCCGGCAGATTGTCGCGCAGCGTGCGAACCTGCTCACCGACCGCGCTCTTGAACGCATCCAGATCACCGTCGTGCAAAGAGACGGTCGCATATGCTTCATACAATGCGGACACCGGTTTCGGGTCGGTCGCAGCGTGACGCTTGTTGCGAGATATGGCGCGCATAAGCGTGTGACGCGCCTTGAGATACGCACCATCCCGGAATTGCTGCTCGGCAAAGGCGATCGAGGCTTGTGCATCTCGCAACGGCGGACAGCCCTGCTCGACGCAGGCTGCATACGCTTCCGAAAGCTGCCTGCCAGAAATTACGATATCAGGGGTGGCGGCCTGCAGCGACAATGCGAAGAATAAAGCAATCATTACCCGGCCTCCACTTCGAGTCGCACCTTGCAACGCTGCAAGCCTGACCTCGCATCAGTGACTGTATTGCGAAACTTTTATCTTTGCAGCAGCGAATGACTTAGCCGGAGAGGAAGGCCGACTGTCTCGATAGATGAGCGGTAAACCGGCTGGCCGTTTTCAGAGCGTGGAGTGTTAAATGCGCCGCCGCATCCGCCTCCCTATGATTATAGCGAAGCCGCCCTGACGAGGGGCATTCGCCCAACCACGTATGGGGCAGGACCTTGATCGCGGCACGCGGTGGTATTCTGCAGGCGGCTTTCTGGCGTCTTCCTACGAGGATATTACCGCCTTGTTGGGCTCGAGCATTGCGAGGATCTGGTTCTTGCAGATGTTGAGATCGAAGACGACCGTTTGCCGGCTGTGATCGTCACCTGCGGCGGCGGTTGTCAGTTGAAGCCCCGTATATTCGCAAGGCCCCGTCCAATATGTCGATTTTGAATGGGTCGTGTGGTCCCCAACGGAATTGTTGGCCCTCTGGTTGAAGTTGAGGATCTCGTAGCGCCCGGGGTCATGGCGCAATATCGTCACGACCCGCGGGTCGTACGGAAACTCGTTCACGTGCCGTCGTGATCGACTTGGGTCCCGCAGGCTTATGATCTTTCGGTCCGAACAATTGACCAGGAGCAAGACCCCCATCTCGTTCTTTTGCTTTGGCGCCGGCAGAGCCAGAAGACCAATGGCGTCATCGGCAATCGAGGGTGCGCGCAGTTCACATATCGATTCCCGCACGCTCCCGACGACGTTGCCGGATTCGAGCGGGTTGGTGGCGACGGCCGCCGCCTCGGAAAACATAAGAGCAACGGCAAACATCTTTGTCTCCGTTATTGAGCTGCCGGTTGATATTAGCACTAGTGCTTATCGGCAGCCAAGTCGGTTCAGCAGAGATAGTGAATGTTGGGCGGCTAGCAAATCTTGGCGGTTTTCACTGAGCCGGTTTACCTATGCATGAACTTTTTGCCGGACAGCGGCCCCGCCCGTTGGCGCTGACATCCGCCGGGTTAGTCCGCTTTCACGAAGTCTTCTTTCGATAGACCTATTCGGGAGTTAACGCTGGAAACGAATGACCAGACGTCATCGGGCTGAGCACATACCCGCTCTCGCGCGTATGAATTGCGACGGGGGTGTCCGATTGGGCACCCAAGCGGGATGGCTGTGATGCGCTGCGCCCTCGCCCTTATCGAAAACGGTCGGCAGTCTCTAAAAAACCGGCATGTCGGAAGTTCGTGCTGTTGCTGCCTGACATGTCCGCTATGCTGGATTTATGGATAATGATTCGGCTATCGTGGCGTTTGGAGCGCTCGCTCAAGGCACAAGGCTCGACGTGTTCCGGCTGCTGGTGCGCCACGAACCGGACGGAATGGCAGCGGGCGAAATCGCCCGCCGGCTCGACGTACCGCAGAACACCATGTCGGCGCATCTCGGCATCCTAGCGCGCGCCGGCATCGTCCGCTCCGAGCGACAGAGCCGGTCGATCATTTACCGCGCCGATCTGGACGGCCTGCGCGCGCTCACGCTCTTCCTGGTCAAGGACTGCTGCGCCGGCTCGCCCGAGCTGTGCGTGCCGCTTCTGGCCGAACTCACCCCCTGCTGCTGAAAGGACGCGTCATGGCCGTCGACATCGTGATCTACCACAACCCCGCCTGCGGCACGTCGCGCAACACGCTGGCGATGATCCGCAATGCCGGCATCGAGCCGCACGTCATCGAATATCTGAAAACCCCGCCCTCGCGTGCTTTGCTGGTCCAGCTGATTGACCGCGCCGGTATGACGCCTCGCGAACTGCTGCGCGAGAAGGGGACGCCCTATGCGGCGTTGGGGCTTGGCGATGAGACGCTGACGGACGACGCGCTGGTGGACGCGATGATGGCGCATCCGATCCTCATCAACCGGCCACTGGTCGTCTCGCCGCTCGGCGTGCAGCTGTGCCGACCATCCGATGCGGTCCTCGATCTGCTGCCCGAGCCGCAACTGGGGGCCTTTGCCAAGGAAGACGGCGAAGCGGTGGTGGACGCCTCGGGTCAGCGCATCGCTTGATGCTGCTCGCGCTCGCCATCTTCGTCGCCACGATCACGCTCGTCATCTGGCAGCCCAAGGGGCTCGGCATCGGGTGGAGCGCGCTGGGTGGTGCGGTCGTGGCGCTGCTCGTCGGGGTGGTCTCGCTCTCCGACGTCCCGGTGGTGTGGGGTATCGTCTGGAACGCGACCGCGACGTTCGTCGCCATCATCATCGTCAGCCTGCTGTTGGACGAGGCCGGTTTCTTCGAATGGGCGGCGCTGCACGTCGCTCGCTGCGCGGGAGGACATGGCCATAGGCTATTCGTCCTGATTGTCCTTCTCGGCGCGGCCGTGTCGGCGCTGTTCGCGAACGACGGCGCGGCGCTGATCCTGACCCCGATCGTCATCGCGATGCTGCGGGCGCTGGGCTACCGCGACAGGGCGACGCTGGCGTTCGTCATGGCGGCCGGTTTCGTCGCCGACACGGCCAGCCTGCCGCTGATCGTCTCCAACCTGGTCAACATCGTGTCGGCCGACTTCTTCCGCATCGGCTTCGCCGACTATGCGTCGGTGATGGTGCCGGTCGACCTCGCGTCGATCGGTGCGACGCTGATCGTGCTGCTGCTGTACTTCCGCCGTGACGTCCCAGCCGACTACAACGTGGCGCAGCTCCGCGCGCCGGCCGACGCCGTCCGCGATCGAGCGACATTCCGGGCCGGTTGGGTCGTCCTTGCGGCGCTTCTGGCGGGCTTTTTCCTTCTCGAACCTGTCGGCATACCGGTCAGTGCAGTCGCCGCTGCCGGCGCGGTGCTGCTGCTCGTCGTCGCCGGGCGCGGTCGCGTCATCGAGACGCGCAAGGTGCTGCGCGGCGCGCCGTGGCAGGTCGTAATCTTCTCGCTCGGCATGTACCTGGTCGTCTACGGCCTGCGGAACGCCGGTCTGACCAACCATCTCGCCGGTCTGCTCGACCGCACCGCCCAGGGCGGTGTGTGGGGCGCGGCGTTCGGCACCGGCATCATCGCCGCGCTGCTGTCGTCGGTCATGAACAACATGCCGACCGTGCTCGTCGGTGCGCTGTCGATCGACACGACCCACGCCACGGGCGCGATCAAGGACGCCATGGTCTACGCCAACGTGATCGGCTGTGACCTCGGCCCCAAGATCACACCGATCGGCTCGCTCGCCACATTGCTGTGGCTTCACGTCCTCGAGCAGAAGGGCATCCGCATCGGCTGGGGCTATTATTTCAGGATCGGCGCGACCTTAACGATCCCAGTGCTGCTGGTAACGCTCGCCGCGCTCGCGATCAGGATCAGCATGGTATGACGGCACTCGTCTATCTTGCCGCGTCGCTTGCGGAAATCGCAGGGTGCTTTGCCTTTTGGGCATGGTTGCGGCTGGACAAATCGCCTCTGTGGCTGGCTCCGGGCGTGGTCTCACTTATGCTGTTCGCCTGGCTACTGACACGCGTGGATAGCGACGCAGCGGGGAGGGCCTATGCTGCCTATGGCGGCGTCTACATCTGCGCATCGCTGATCTGGCTCTGGGCTGTCGAAGGGGTAAGGCCCGATCGCTGGGACGCGGGTGGAGCTGCACTTTGCCTGATCGGCACCTGTATCATTCTGCTTGGCCCAAGGACCGCCTGATGCCCCTGCGCACGCTTTCCGACCCCGACCATCTGCCCGCACTCGATCGACGCTACACGCTCGACCGGCCCGCCATCGGACTGGGTGCGGGAGACCCGCCCCCGCGCATCCTGCTGCTCTACGGCTCACTGCGCGAGCGGTCATATTCCCGACTTTGCGTCGAGGAGGCCGCGCGCCTGCTACGGTTCTTCGGAGCCGAGACGCGCATATTTGATCCCTCGACCCTGCCGCTGCCCGATCAGGTGGCTGGCGACGACCATCCGGCGGTCCATGAATTGCGCGAGCTGTCGTTATGGTCCGAGGGGCATGTCTGGTGCAGCCCCGAGCGGCACGGTCAGATCACCGGCATCATGAAGCTGCAGGTCGATCACCTGCCGCTGTCGATGGGCGGGATGCGACCAACGCAGGGCCGGACGCTCGCCGTTATGCAGGTGTCAGCCGGATCGCAGTCGTTCAACAGCGTGAACACGCTGCGCCTCCTCGGCCGCTGGATGCGGATGGTGACGATTCCGAACCAGTCGAGCGTCGCCAAGGCGTTCGAGGAGTTTGACGACGCCGGCCGGATGAAGCCGTCCAGCTACTATGATCGCATCGTCGACGTGATGGAGGAGATGGTCCGCTTCACGGTCCTGCTCCGCCCTCACGCGGCCCAGCTCGTCGACCGGTATTCGGAACGGAAGGCTTCCGGCGTGCCGATCGATCCGACAACCGATCTGTCGAGCATAGCTACGGCGTCGCATCCATCACGGTGAACGAATGCCCGGTTCGGGCAGGCACGCTCCGGCGCTCCGGCTTTGACCAGCGCTGCTTCCACCATCTATCCATGGGGCGAGTTGGTCTTCGTGTTCGCACTATGCGTTGGCATAATGACGACGACAGCCCCGAAGCTTTCGCTGCGGGGCTGTCGTTGGGTTGGTTGCAGGGATAGGATTTGACCGCTGCAGAACTCGGCTTCGTCTGATTGACTCAGCAGTCATCAACAGCCAAGATGCCAAAACTGATCATCAGGGCCTAGCCTCGTTCAGGGCCAGAATGCCAAGACGGTGGAAAGTGCCACATTTAATAATAATTTGGCAGCGGACTTATTGTAACGGGTGGCGAAGCAATTAGGGCTCTTTAAACGATATAAGTTGATCTCAGTGATTTTTCGACCGAGCCAGTCGACATCAATGCTTAGCGAGCTTGGATATTTGTTGCCGATCACCGACAGCGTCTAAATTCGCTGACTTTTCAATGGCGCTTCCCAGATGAAGGCTCAGACACCGTCTAAGTTCTTTCATGGTAGGGCCAAGCCGGTCGAGCTTCCACACTACGAGAATGTCGCCGGTTCGAGCATAGGAAAGCGCGTCGACGGGAGGCTTACGGAGCGGTTTATTGCAATAGCAGACAGAGCGGGGCGCGGTCTTTTTCCAAAGACGATGGTATTTCTGGAAAGTTAAGCCTGTAAGCCGATGTCGCCTTCAGGGCTCTTCTCCCGCGTGTTCCCGATCAAACATCTCTCGTGATGCGCGAAAGCTGTCGACGTTTTCGACGATCCACGTCCACAGGGGAACCATCATGACCAGTAGCTTCAATCCGGTTTCGGATAGAGCATATTCTACATGAGGAACCACCTCCTCGAAGTCGTGACGCACCACCAATCCATCGCGCTCCAGATGGCGCAGCGTGCGCGTCAGCATCCGCTGCGTAATACCGTGCATCCGTCGGCCGATTTCCACGTGGCGAAGCTGGCCGTACACGCCGAGCGTATGGATGACACCAAGCGACCAGCGGTTACCGGCATGGGCCAACACCTCACGGCGCACCCCGTCGTCATCGTCCCGAAGGCCATCGCAAACCGTTTGCGAATATCGGAGGATGTCCTCCTCGCTTAGAGATTGAACGGCAGTATCACGCATGTACCCATCTTTCACGCTTGCCCGTGGCTTGCCAGATCACCGGCATCCACGGTGAAACGAGTTAGAACGATGAACGATACAGTCTCCAATGTGAACTCACGCAATATCCTCGTACTGGGTGCCGGCGAGCTTGGCATGCCCGTGCTCCGCAATCTGGCGCGTCGCGCCAAGGGCATCGACGGTGCCAGGATCAGCGTCCTTCTCCGCGAGAGTGCCGTCGAGTCGGGCGATCCCTCCAAGCAGCGTGATATCGCCGAGATCCGCGAAGCGGGGATCGAGATCGTGCTCGGCGACCTGGTGAACGACACCATCGATGAGCTGGCATCGCTCTTCTCGGACTACGATACGGTGATCGGCTGCGCGGGTTACGCAGCG
Source organism: Sphingomonas sp. STIS6.2 (assembly GCF_000732685.2). NCBI lineage: Bacteria > Pseudomonadati > Pseudomonadota > Alphaproteobacteria > Sphingomonadales > Sphingomonadaceae > Sphingomonas > Sphingomonas sp. STIS6.2. The sequence continues at coordinate 16,455 of NZ_JPDP02000159.1, read as the reverse complement.
GGGATCAACACGCCGATGAAGCTCGCCAAGGCGGCGCTGCAATCCGGCATCCCGCGTTATTTCCCCTGGCAGTTCGGCGTCGACTTCGAGGCGATCGGCCGCGGCGGGCCGCAGGACATCTTCGATGCGCAGCTCGACGTGCGCGAGCTGCTGCGCTCGCAGGACAAGACCGAGTGGGTCATCATCTCCACGGGCATGTTCATGAGCTACCTGTTCGAGCCGGACTTTGGTGTCGTCGATCTGGAGAATAGCGAAGTTCACGCGCTCGGCAGCCTTGATACCGCTGTGACGCTGACGACGCCGGATGACATCGGTGTGCTGACTGCCGAGATCGTGTTCTTCGAGCCGACGATCCGCAACGACATCGTCTTCCTGGCCGGTGACACCGTTACATATGGCGAGGTCGCCGACAAATTGGAGGTGGCACTGGGCCGGGCCTTCAAGCGGTCGGTTTGGACCGTGCCTTTCCTGATGGAAGAGCTAGCGAACGATCCGAAAAACATGATGCGCAAATACCGCGCCGCCTTCGCGCTCGGTCGCGGTGTGTCCTGGCCGAAGGCAGGCACGTTCAATGATCGGCAGGGTCTTCCGGTCACCGACGTTGCGGCCCTGATCGATGCCGATCTGCGAGGCCCGCAAAAAGAAAAATGATGTAGGCGGGGTGACTGTAGAGACCTTCCCAAAGACAAACTTAGAGTGGGACAGCCGCCCCGGCGATCACGCAGACAGCTTAGGGCAGCTTACGTCCCAAGATCCGTTCCCGATTGGCCTTTCCCAAGATGGCCAATCGGAGACGGAGAAACGGGAAATTTCGCGCTGAACGAATAGCCGTTATTTGGCGCCCGGATCGCCAGCCTAAAAGTCCGGAAGTGGGCGAAACTGTTGGGCATTGCAGGGCTGCCAAGACCAACATTCGGTCATCCCGATGCGGCTTTTGCCGTTCCAGCTTCCGACATCCGTTCATGTTCGCCGCTGACTTGAGCTTTCGATCATGCCAGCGGTACGGAGCAGCTTGCGCGGGCCAGCGACCTATAAACGGTGCAGCGATCTCCCTTGACCCGCTCCTCAGAATTCATCCGATTGGTAAGTTATCTCGTCAGATGGAGGGGGAGTGATGCGGCATGGCCGATCTTCCGAGAGTCAGATCCTAGGCGTCCTGCGCGAGCGTAAGGCTGAAGCAAAGACCAAGCCCGGGGGGCGACGATATCAGCCAATCGGCTTGTAACTAAGCCAATCAAGGCGAATTACGATTGCAGGTAAGAGCATTACCGCCGACGGACTGATTTACAGATAGTTGAGGGAAAAGCGCTGACATTGGATCTCCGACCGAGCGTGTTGATCAAGGCGAATGCGGACAGCCTGCGCCAAACGGTCCGCGTGATCGTCGCGACTGCGGCGGCGTTTGCGGCGTACAAGACGCTCGGCCTGCACGAAGGCTATTGGGCGGTGTTCACCGTACTGATCGTGATGCAGGCATCGATCGGGGGAACGCTCGGCGCAGCGACCGATCGCTTGCTGGGGACCTTGCTGGGCGCGGTGCTGGGCGGCATCGGCGCGGCTCTCGGGCGAACCGATACGCTCGAACTCGGGCTGGTGCTCGTCACCGTTACCGGCATCGCGGCGCTCGTCGCGTCGATCCGACCGCGGCTGCGGATCGCGCCGGTCACTGCGGCAATCATGCTGCTCAGCGCGCCGCCGGGCTCTTCGGTGGAGATCTTCGTCCGGGATCGCATCATCGAGATCGGCCTGGGCGGCATGATCGGTGTGCTGGCGGCGATGCTGATCCTGCCGGCACGCTCGCACGGCGTGGTGATCGCGCGAACGCTTGCCGTGCTGAGCCATATCGAACGGATGCTGCGGGCGCAGGCCGACGCGTTGACCACCGGGCTGGCGCTGCCATCATCCCCCGAACACGCCGCGCTGCGTCATGCGCTCGCCGCGGTGGAGCTGGCGATGAAGGATGCCGACCGCGAACGCGCCTCGCGTCTCGCCGATCACGGTATCCCCGCCGCCGTACCGCGCACGCTCTGGCGGATCCGCAACGATTTGGTGCTGAGCGGTCGCGCACTCGACGAGCCGCTGCCCCCGGCGGCGATGGCAGCGCTCGCCAAGCCATCGGCGGCGATGCTGACCGCGCATGCCGCGCTGGCGACCCGGTGTTCGGAGGCGCTGCGCACGCGGGGCAAGGTCGATCGGGGCGACGTCGAAGCCTGTTATCGGACGTTCGGTACCGCGCTCGATCTGTTCCGACGGAGCGAGGCGGCGGCGACCCTGGATTTCGACGCATCGGGCCGCGTATTCGGGCTCGCCTTCGCCGCGGGTCGTCTTCACCGCGACCTGCTCGACCTTGCCGGTCGCGTCGACGAAATCGCCCCGATCAAGGTGCTCGCTGCCGAACAAAGCTGACCGCGCGACTTTGCCGCTGGCCGCGCGCGCGGTACGGGCGGCGATGACCGAAACCTTATCGACGCCCGACCTCGCCGCCGAACTGGTCGCGCTGCTCGACCTCGAATCGCTCGATACCGACCTGTTCCGCGGACCCCAGCGACCCGGCGCAACCGCACGCGTCTTCGGCGGGCAGGTCGTGGCGCAGGCGCTGATGGCGGCGCAGCTTTCGGTCGATGCACCCGCCGTGGCGCACAGCATGCACGCCTATTTCCTACGCGCCGGCACCGAGACGCAACCGATCATCTTCCGGGTAGAGCGCGATTTCGACGGCAAGTCGTTCGCGAACCGCCGCGTCACCGCAAGCCAGAACGGCGCGACGATCCTGACGCTGGCCGCATCGTTCCAACGGCCGGAAGCTGGCCTGGAGCATGCGACCGCGATGCCCGACCTTCCCCCGCCAGAGGAACTGCGCTCACTCGACATCCTCGCTGGCGACTATGCGGGTACCTTAATCGGACCGTTGGCGTCACGGTGGTCGGCTAATTGGGCATGCCATTGCGCACCGGGCAGCAAACCCGCCTGCCTCAGCCTCCTAGAACTGGCGCAGCGCGCGCGCGGGTTCGGCCCGTGCGACGCGCCATGCCTGGCTGGCAACCGTCGCCGCCGCGATGACAAGCGCCAGCACGCTGGCACCGACGAAATAGTAGGGTGAAAGGTCGATACGGTCGTCGAACGCGCTCAGCCAATGCGACATCGCGAACCACGCGATCGGCCACCCGATCACGTTCGCCAGGAGGACCGGCTTGAGGAACTGGACCAGCAGCAGCCGCATCACGTCGCTGGTCGAAGCTCCCAGCACCTTGCGGATACCGATCTCCTTGACCCGCCGCATGGTATCGAACGCTGCCAGACCGTAGAGCCCGAGGCACCCGATCGCTACCGCTAGCACCGCACCGGCTGTAAACAACCGCGACCGCTGCACGTCCTGGCGGTAATAGGAGTCGTACAGTTTCTGGTCGACCGTCGTGGCTGCTGGTGGAACCGCCGGCGCGATGCGGCGCCACGTCGTTTCCAGCCGCCCCAGGACGGTTGCGGCATCGGCCGAGGTACGGATCACCACGATGGCGCGATAGCCACCGCCAGGCCGATAGCTATAGGCGAACGCCTCGACTGGCTCGCGCGGCGTCCCGAAGCGCATATCGGCGATCACACCGACGATCCTCACCGTGCCGCCGTCGAGCGAAACGATCTCGCCGATCGCTTCGCCGGCTCGTGCGAACCCCAAGCGTCGAGCAGCAGTACGATTAAGCATGATGTTCGCCACTCTTCCCGCCAGGGACCCGCTTCCGGCGCCGCCATTGCCGATGTCCAGCGCGAAACGATCCGGATCGAAGGCTCGACCTGCCAGCAGCCGGGCTCGGTAGGTGTCGAAGAAATGCTCGCCGACCGTAGCCTGGACGATCATAGGCGGCTCGCCTGTCGCGCCGGGGCGTTTCATTTTGGCGATCGCGAACGTACCGCCGCCGGGCACGACGCCGCTCGTCGTGATGCCTGCAACCCCGCGGGTCTTGCCCATCGCATCGACCAACCGGGCACGTTGCCCCGGATCGAGCGCGGGATCGCCATAACCGCTCATCATGATCAGGCCGTCGCGCCCGAAGCCGATATCCGCCTGCTGGACATGCCGGGTCTGGGCGAACAGCACCGCCGTCCCGATCATCAGCGCGACGGCGATGCCGAACTGGGTGACCACCAGTGTCTTGCGCAGTCGTGCGCCCGCGCGATCACCGCCGGGAGTCCGGGCCGCGGCAAGCACGCCCGCGGGCAGGAACCGGGATATCACGAAGGCCGGGTAGAACCCTGCGAACAGCGTCACCAGCCCGGTCATCGCCACTATCGGCGGCAGGATAGACCCCGACCCCCAATAGGCACCCTCCCAATAAACAATGGACAGATCGGTGCCGCCGATCGCGTTGACGAACGGCAGTGCAATCTCGGCAAGCGCCAGCCCGATCAACGCCGCTATCGTCACGGCGGTGAGTGCCTCGCCGAGCAATTGCCCGATCAGCATCCGCCGGGTCGCACCCACGACCTTGCGCATCGCGATTTCCCGCGCCCTGAGGCCTGCGCGCGCGGTCGCGAGATTGACGTAATTGACCACCGCCAGCAACAGCGCGACGATCCCCACCCCGCCCAGCACGGCAACGACCGTGCCGACCCCGTCGCCGGCAAGATGGCGCCCGGAGAGCGGCACGATGCCTTCCTTCAAGAATTGACGCGCTTCGGGATTGAAACCGGGATCGGGATGGCGCCGCATGAATGCACCGATCCGATCCGCCGTCGCAGCGTCAGGGAGAGCCAGAAACGTCACGACACCATTGCTGTTGGATCGGGAATCGTCGCCGAGTTCGGCCGGGATCGCCGCGAACAGGACACTGGCGTACGTCTGGTTCTTCGGCAGGTCGGCGATCACCGTTCCGACCCGGTAGGTACGCGCCTTCCCGTCAATCGCGACCGTCAGCGTCCGCCCGAGAGCGCTTGTCCTGCCGAAATACCCCTTCGCGACGCTTTGGGTGACGACAATCCCATCCGGGCGAGCGATCGTGCTCGCGGTATCGCCCTCGACGACGGGAAACGGAAAGATCCGAAAGTAATCGCGGTCGACCAAGGCCAGTTTGTGCTTGGTGCTTGCATTCCCGGTTAGCACCGTCGCGGTGTCGTAGGGCGTCATCCGCGCCGCGACGAGATCGGGGAACGCAGCCGCCAATTGACCGGAAAGTGTAGGCGAAGACGGGATCTGCACCTCGGGGTTGCCGGGAAACTGGATCGTGCGCTCGATCGTCCAGACCCGCTCCCATCCCGGCAGCACGCGGTCGTAGTTGGTCTCGAACCGGACGAACAACATCAGTACCAGGAACACCGCGATTCCGAGCGCGAGCCCGCCGATGTTGAGGATGGCGTAGAGCCGATGCCGGGTGAGCGAACGGTACAACGTTAGGAAGGCTGAGGACATCGATCGGCCCCTATTCGTGGCGCAGCGCGCGGGCGGGTTCGGCACGGGCGACACGCCACGCTTGGCCGAAGACGGTGCCGCTCGCGATCAGCACCGCGGCAAGCGAGGCGCCGACGAAGAACAGCGGCGACAGCGCGATCCGGTCGTCGAACCCGCCGTTCCAGCGCTGCATCGCTACATAGGCGAGCGGCCACGCGACGAGGTTGGCGAGGATCACGGGTCGCAGGAACTGCCCGATCAACAGCCGCAACACCTCGGCGGTCGAGGCGCCGAGCGTCTTACGGATGCCGATCTCCTTCACCCGCCGTGCGGTGTCGAACGCCGCCAAGCCGTAGAGCCCGATGCAGCCGATCAGGACCGCCAGCACCGCGCCGATCGTGAACAGTCGAGAGCGTTGCGCGTCCGCCTTGTAATAGCGCTGGTACAGATTGTCCTCGACCGAGCGCGCTTCGAAGGGAACGCCCGGCACGACGCGCTTCCACGCCGCCTCGAGTGCCGCCATCATCGTCTTCGCATCGCGGCCGGCATAGCGTACCGCCGCGAACGGCGAGAGGATATCGACGGTGTTGTAGGTGTAGGCGACCGGCGTGACGGCATCGCGCGGGCTCCTGAAGCGCAGGTCGTCGACTATGCCGATAATCGTCGAGTCCCGTTCGCCATCGTTGATCGCCTGCCCCAGTGCCGCGGCCGGCGACGCGAAGCCCAATGCGGTCACCGCCGTCCGGTTGATCATCACATTGGGCCCGGCCCGCTTGCGTTCGGCCGTCGTCAACAGGCCGCGGTCGTCGGCATGCGCGGCGTTGAACAGGCGCCCCGCGACGAGACGTGCGCCGTACACGCGGAAATAGTCGCGACCGGTGCCGACATCCATCAACGATATCTTGCTGCCCGACGCGCCTGCACGGCTGTATCCCGAGAAATTGGTCGTGCTCTGGTCGCCCGGGGCATTGTTGGCGACGGTGACGCCGGTGACGCCGGGGGCCGCCGCGAGGCTGCGCAGGATCGCCGCGCGCTGTGGGGAGTCGATCCCGCCAGTCATCAGCGAGCGGACGATCATCAAACCGTCGCGACGAAACCCGAGATCGGCGTCACGAATATGCTCGGTCTGGCTGAGCATGACGCCGGTAGCGATGGCGAATGCGATCGCGATCGCGAACTGCACGACCACCAACGCGCTTCGCAGCCGGGTCCCGCTACGCCCACCACCAGGTGCTCGCGTCGAGGCGAGCACCGCGGCGGGGCGAAACCCCGATAGTACGAACGCGGGATACAGCCCCGCGACCAGTGCTATGCCCAGGACCAGCAGGACCAGCGGCAGGACGACGCCGTCCCATCCGACGTAGCGGATCGCCAGTGTCGTTCCGCCAAGCGCATTGATGAAAGGCAGCGCGATCTCGGCAAGCGCGAGCCCGATCAGCGCCGCCACCGCGACCGTCGCCAGCGCCTCGCCCAGGAACTGACGGACGAGCGACCGCCGCGTGCCGCCCAACACCTTGCGCATCGCCACCTCGCGCGCACGCAGCCCGGCACGCGCGGTCGCCAAGTTGACGTAGTTCACGATCGCGATCAGCAGCGTCAGCAAGCCGACCGCACCCAGCGTCGTGACGATCGCACGATCGCTGGGACTATACAGATGCATCGCGGTGAGCGGCCTCAGCGACTGGAAATACTCGCCTTTCTTGAGATTGCCCCCGGCATAAGCGTGGCGATCGAGAAAGGCTGGCAATTGCGCCTCGAACGCCCGCGCTGCCACCGCATTGGGAAACCGCAGGAACGTGGTCAGCGACGCGCTGCCCCAATGCTCCCACCATTCGTTGCCGAAGCGAGTCCGTGAGATTTGCGCGAACATCTCGCTCTTGAAGGTGACGTCATCGGGCATGTCGCGCAGCACCGCCCCGACCTTGTAGGGATAGGTCGTCCCATCGATCGACAGTTGCAGCGTCCGGCCGATCGCCGACTGGCTCCCGAAATATTTCCGCGCGGTTTTCTGCGTGACCACCAGGCCGTTCGGATCGGCGAGCGTGGCCGCTGGATTCCCCTCGATCGCGGGAAAGCGCATGAGATCGAAGAAGTTCGGGTCGACCGTGCCCAAGTCCTCAGCGGTCGCCTGCCCGCCCTGCTGCACCGTCGCCGCCATGTTCATGTAGCGCGTGCCGACCAGCTGCGGGTAATCCGCCTGCAGGATCTTGAGTTCGCTGCCCATCGTGTTCGGATTGGTGTCCGCCGGATAGCCCGGCATTACATAGCGCTCCTCCATCACCCACAATTGGTCTTGCTGCGGCAATACGCGGTCGTACCCGGTCTCGAACCGGACAAAGAGGAACAAGACGAGGAACGTCGCGATCCCCAGTGCGAGACCGCCGATGTTGAGCAGGGCGAACAGTCGGTGATGCGCGAGCGAGCGATAGAGACTGGTGAGTGCGGACATGGCGGTTCCTTCAGGCGTCGCTTGCAGCATCGGGGCCGGGCTTGGGGCCGGACTTGGTCGCGGCGAGATGGCGGACGAGGACCACCACGAGCAGCATCAGCACGAGCATCTGGAGCGAGCGTCGCATCAGGCGGCACGCCGTGCCGACGACAGGATGCGGCCATCGAGCATGTGCACCGTCCGCTTGGCGATATCGGCGTGCGACGGGCTGTGCGTGACCATCACGATCGTCGCGCCCTCGGCGTTCAGTTGGCCAAGGATGTCCATCACCTGCGCGCCGTTCTCGGTATCGAGGTTGCCGGTCGGCTCGTCGGCGAGGATCAGCCGCGGCTCGCCGACGATCGCGCGGGCGATCGCCGCGCGCTGTTGCTGGCCGCCCGACAATTGATGCGGGTGATGGCGCTGACGGTGGGCGATGCCGACCCTATCCATCGCCGCCGCGACGCGGTCCTTCTTCTCGCGCGCGGGCATCGTCCGATAGGCGAGACCCAGCGCGACGTTCTCGGCGATCGTCAACTCGTCGATCAGGTTGAAGCTCTGGAAGACGAAGCCCAGCCGATCGCGCCGCAGTTTGGCGAGCTCGGCTTCGGGCGCGCGCGCGATGTCGGCCCCTTCGAACAGATACCGACCGTCCGTGGGCCGGTCGATCGTGCCGATGATGTTGAGCAGCGTCGATTTGCCGCACCCCGAGGGCCCCATGATCGCGACGAACTCGCCCGCCTCGACTGCGAGGTCGATGCCGCCGAGCGCAGTCGTTTCGATTTCGTCCGAGGCATAGGTGCGGCTGAGGTCCTGTAACTGGATCATATCGAATCCTATCGGATGAGGAGGGTCTGGAAGGGGGTGTAGGTGCCGAGCGCGGTGGTCACGATCCGGTCGCCGGGGGCGAGGCCGGAGACGATCTCGACCTGATCGGGATTGCGTCGGCCGGTGACGATCGCGCGCCTGACGGCCTTCGCGTTCCCATCGAGCACGAAAGCGGTGGTACCGCCCGCATCGAGCCAGCCGCCCGACAGTGCGACCACCGCCGGACGGTCCGCGCCAAGCACGAGCCGCACGTCGAGTGTCTGGCCACGGTTCAGCCCCGTGGGTGGGCGGCCGCGAAAGCCGAGTTCGACGCGAAACCGGCCTTCGGTGACCTGCGGTAGGATTTTTATGACCGACATCGCATAGCTCCGACCGTCGATATCGGCCGACGCGCCGAGCCCGACGCGGACGCGCCCGAGATAGAATTGGTCGACATCGGCAGTCAGCTTCCACTGTCCCTCGGAATCGATCTGCCCGACCGGGTCGCCGCTCTTGAGCGTCTGCCCGGGCTGCAACGTGAAGGCAGTAAGACGTCCCGCAACCGGCGCGCGCAGCACCAAGGCGGAGAGACTCGCCCGAACCATCGCCAGGCTTTCGCGCAACTGCCGCGCGGTCGCGGCGATGCCGGAGGACTGATCCGCCAGCGTAGCGCCGGCTTCGGCGGTCCCTCGATCAAGCGCAGCAACCCGCGCCTGCTGATACCCGACATCCTCGCGCACCGGATCGATCGCGGCGCGCGTGATGATCCCCCGGTCGAACAGCACCTGCTTCTGCGCGAGCAACGTCCGCGCCTTTGACAGCGCGTTGCGTGCCTCGGCCAGATCGCGCGCGCCGTCCTGCCGGGTGTTCTGGACCGACAGCCGCTGGCCGCTGATCGCGCTCAACTGCCCGACGATCTCCGCCGAGCGGCTGGCCACGTCGAGTTCGAGCGACGGATTGGACAAACGTGCGAGCGGTGTGCCGGCGGCGACCATCGCGCCATCGCTGGTTGCAAGGTCGGCGACCTGCCCGCCGGAGATCGCGGTCACGAACACGGTCCGCAACGGCGCCACCTCGGCGCGGAGCGGCACGAAATCGCGGAACGGCGCGCGCACCACATCGCCGGTACGGATCGCGGCGGCATCGACGGTCAGTGCATTAGCGCCGGGCATCAGCAGCCATAGCAGCACCGCCGCAGCCACCACCGCGATCGCAAGCGCACTGCGCATGATCCGCTTGCGCCGCTTGGCGTGCGGCCGCTCGATACGCCGGTCCATCGCGGCGCCCGTTCCAGGCAAGGTCGTCTCCGTCATGCAGAGAGTGTACGGGACGGAGCGACCAGATCCTAAACTACTGCCAAAGCTGCATAATTCCGTGCTCCGCAGCTGAAGCGCTCACCCTACTGTACCAACTGTCCGTTTCCGGACACTATGACGGCCATGTCAACCGAATCGCACATCCTGGTCATCGACGACGATCCCGACATCGCCAAGGCAGCGCGGCTGTTGCTCGAACGGCACGGCATGCGCGTGTCGACCGCAGCGAACCCGGAGGCGGCCTGGGTGCTGCTCGCCGGCGAACCAATCGACGTCATCCTGCTCGATCTCAACTTCGCGCGGGGACGGACAACCGGCGAGGAGGGGTTCGCGATGCTCGACCGGCTGATCGCAGCGGACGCGCGCGCCGTCGTCATCGTCGTCACCGGGCATAGCGGGATCGCGGTCGCCGTCCGGGCGATGCGCAGCGGCGCGACCGACTTCGTGATTAAGCCCTGGAACAACGAGCGCCTGCTGACCACGGTAGAGCGCGGGCTGGCGCTGCGCCGCGCGAAGCTGGAGACAGCGGCGACACCGCCCGTCCATGACGGCATCCTGCTCGGCGAAAGCGCCGAGATTACGCGCGCGCGCGACTTGGTCGCTCGCGTCGCGCCGACCGCGGCCCCGATCCTGATCCACGGCGCTGCGGGCACCGGCAAGACGCTGGTCGCCCGACTGGTTCATCAGGCCTCGTCCCACGCCGCCCTGCCGCTCATCACGTTGGACGCCGAGGCCGCGGACGCCGCCGTCATCGCCCAGCAAATGGCGGCGGCCGCTGGCGGGTTGTTGGTCATCGACCATATCAACCGCCTGCCTCGTGCGCTCAACGGCGTTCTCCTCTCAGCGCTCGACGGCATCCGCGTCATCGCGACCACGCGACTGGATCGCAACGGCGTTCGGGGGGCGATCGGCGAAGATTTGCTCGACCGGGTCGGAACGATCGAAATCGCCCTCCCGCCGCTCGTCGATCGCGCGGGCGATGCGGCGCTGCTCGCACGCCATTTCCTCGCGCTGTTCGCCTACCGCCACGGCAAGCCCCTCAGACCACTCGATGCGGACGCTGTGCAGGCGATCGCGGCGGATCGCTGGCCCGACAACGTCCGCGGTCTGCGCCAGACGATGGAACGCGCGGTTCTGCTCGGCAATGGCGAGACTTACGCGATCGGCGACCTGCTGCGTCCACCCGGTAGCGCCGAGGCGCAATCGCTCACCCCCGATCTGTCGCTCGCGCGTAACGAGGAAACGCTGATCACCGCAGCACTCGAGCGCCACGCCTTCAACGTCAGCCGCGCCGCCGCACAGCTCGGACTGACCCGCGCGGCGCTCTATCGCCGAATGGCACGCTATGGCCTCTGACCGGACGCGCGCGGTCGTACGCGCGCTGGCAATAGCTGCGGCCGGTGCCGGTGGTGCGGTTGCGGCCACACGCGGTCTGTACGCCACCGCGCTCCTCGCGGCGATGATCGCGATCTGGATCGCCGTACTCGACCTGGTCGATGCTGGTCAGCGCTCGCCGATACCGGCGCCACCAATCCCGACCCCGTCTGCTGGAGAAGAGGAACGGCGCCGTCTGAACGCCTATCTTGACTTGTCGCCTGCGCCCTTGGTCGCACTCGAAGACGGCCGGTTGCGCGCCGTCAACCGTGCCGCGCGGCGATTGCTCGGCGCAGGCGATCTGGTCGTCGATCCGCCTGAGCAGCTCGTTTCCGCGCTCGCCGACACCCGCCCCGGCCGCACCGCCACGATCGAGATCGGGTATGACACCGACATCCGGAGCTTCGCGCTGGCCACCGGCGACCTCGCGCTGGCAGGGCGAATGACGCGGATCGGCGCGCTGATCGACATCGACGCCGAACTGAAGGCCGCCGAGGCCGCGGCGTTGCGCGAGCTCGTCCAGGTCTTGAGCCACGAGATCGTCAACGCCCTCACCCCGATCGCCTCGCTAGCCGAGACCGCGGTGGCGATGCTCGACGATCCGGACCCGATGCTGCCCAAGGTACGTGACGCGGTCGAGACCGTCGCACGCCGCGCCGCCAGCCTGCACCGGTTCGGCGAAAGCTACCGTGGGTTGGCGAAGCTGCCCGCCCCTTCGATAGAGCGTATTCCTCTGGCCGGGTTCGTCAGCGATCTGGCGGCATTGTTTACGACGAGATGGCCGGGAATCGCGTTTACGACCGACCTCCTGGATGCACCGGCCCATCTGCTGGCCGACCCGGATCAACTGACCGCGGCGCTTTGGGCGGTGTTGCAGAACGCAGCCGAGGCGTTGCACGGCTCTTCCGACGCGCGGGTCACGCTCGCCATCTCTGCCCTCGTCGGCCAAACGCAGTTTACGATGACGGACACCGGCCCCGGTATTCCAACCGCAAACCAGGTTGACATCTTCCGCCCCTTCTTCACCACCAAGACCGAGGGCACGGGCGTGGGTCTGGCGCTCGCCCGGCAAATCTTCCGGGGGCACGACGGCGATCTCAGCCTCGCAGTTTCTCTCCCCGGTAAAACGCGGTTCGACGGCGTCGTCCCTTCCGGTCCGACCAGCTTAACAGGCGTCAGCAAATACTAATGCGTTGACACATCAATAAAACCGGAAGGACCTAGAAGCAGACGTCCCCGCCCCCTTCTCAGCTTCCCAACTTCGGCCGCTCGTTTATCTTCGCGTTACGACCGCTTTTGGCGCCTGCCCTGCGAACTCGAAAGTCGCGACTGGGCAATAGTTTAGGAAGCAGGCTGTCCAAGTTCGAGTTTTGTGCCCAATGAGCCGCGGATGGCTTTTGCGGGGGGCTCAGGCGCGGGATTAGCGGCGACGCTACGTCGAACCGTAGGCGCCAATCCGGATTCCTCATTCCACAGAACCAGGATTGTAGCGATCGGTGCGGCGGTGAGGATCAGCAGGAAAAGGCCCATCAGCCATTCGTTGGTCTCTAGCGGCTGCGAGAAGCTACCGCTGGGCTGCATCGACGGACTAGGTCCCATCGGGCGCCTGCCGGCTTTCCTGGGGTGAAACGGGCGGTCCGCGGTCGCTCGGTGGGCAGACAGCCTGATCTGCGACCGATCATAGGCGGCGCGTGCTTCCTTCTTTCCCAAAACGGAATACGCCTCGTTGATCTCTTTCGCACGAGCAGAAACATCCACACCATGATTGGCGTCGGGGTGATATTGACGGAGCAGCGCTTTCCACGCGCTGTGGATAGCTTCGCGACTTGCCGTCGAGGGCACCCCTAGAGCAGAATAATAGTCGGGTGAGAGAGCCATCTCGCTGTTACTTGCGGCTAAAACGCGAAAAAGAAAAGTCCGCCTGGCGCGTGATCTTAACCTGGCCTTCTCGGTGATCCAAAGGGTGGGTTTAGGCGCCAATAGTCAGATGTCTACCATTCCCATCCGCAACTTCGTGCTTTCGGCGACACCACGCCGCCCCCCGGCGCTGACCCATAGTCGGTCATTCGCGGCTGTCGCGCGCTACTTGAAAACGGCCGCACGTTCATTCGAGCGATCAGCGACGCCGACCTGCACCGACCGACCGCCTACCCCAAATACTGCGCTCCCCGCGGGAACCTTCATCCGCCCAGTCCGAGCTCGAAGCCTGCGCCTGCGTCGCGCAGCCGGTTGACCAGTACCAGCGAGGCTTGATGCGCTGCCAGCGCCTGTTCGCGCGTGCAGGGCTCCTCGCCGTAGCGGATCTTCGGCGTGCACTGGATGTCGGCGATGAGCTGGGCATGGTCGAAGACGACGCCGAGCCCGGCAAGTTGATCGCACAGCGGCTTCAGTTCGTGCACGAACTTGAAGCGAGCGCCCCCTCAGCAGGATCGCAGCCTTCAGAACCTTCTCGGCTGACTGCAACGATGCCCATTTCGAGGCACCGAAGTGGTCGCTTCGGTCCATCAGGTTCGAAACCGCGACCTTTACGTCGCTGCGTGCGATGGCCATCAACTCGCTCTGCGTGCTCTCGAGCGTGTAGCAGGCAGGCAGGCCAATCTCGAACGCGGACCAAATCGCCAGCAGCGCCTCGTCGGATAGGGTCTTTGCCATCGCCGGCGTCATGTCGTCCACAAGCTGCACGACATTGCAGGTTGCAGGACCACGGCCGATCGGCACCTTGGGAAGCCATTCTCGGACAACGATGAAGTTGACGCTGCCGAAGAAGCGAGGGATCCGCAGGGTGTAGAGGTCGCCCTCCAACAGCAGGACGATCCTTCCGGCAGACATGTCGATCTTGATCCGGTCGCCGTAGGTGTCGTCGTACCACTTGCGTATCGCCGCCGCGAGCGGTCGGTGGCGTTCGAGCGCCGGCGGCATCTTGATGGCCCCATCGCCGAGCGGAATCGGGATGTCTCCGTAACGGATGCTGACCTCGCCGACGGCGGAGATGGGTCGGCTTGGAATCTCCACCCCCTCCGCCTTAAGCTTCGCATCGATCTCGCGCATCATTGCCTCGAAGGCCGGTCCTTCCGTCGGAACGTCTGTCATGAGCCGGCCTATAGCAGGCTCTTGGACGTGGGCATCGAAACATTCTAAAGCCTCGGCGAGCGCCCATGACGAGCCTGGCTGGAGCTCTGGTTCAGATGTTACCATCGTTCCCAAAGCGGACGTTGACGGCGCCGAGCAAGTGAAATCCACTTTCGGCTGCACAGAGACCGCCAGGCGCCGCCCGAAACCGACAGCTCGTTCAGCATCATCGACGGCTAATCAACCACATTTCTAAACCGGCAGTTTACTGCGCATGCGCATCCTCGATTGACCGATCTGGGCCGATGGAGATGATCGATGGGTCACTCGTCAATGGACCCCGCCTTTCACGAACTTCGGCCTTGGAACGAAGGCCGGCTGATTGGTGCGAAGCGGGCGCTGAAACAGCAACAGGTCTGGGCCATTCGCTTCTGGCTCGACCAGCAGAGGAGACTGCGCGACCGAGCGCTGTTCGACTTCGCCATCGACAGCAAGCTCCGTGGCTGTGACGTGGTCAGGGTGCGGATTGGCGATGTAGTTTCCGGCGGGCGCGTCCGGGACCGCGCCGTCGTGGTTCAGCAGAAAACCAAACGACCGGTTCAGTTCGAGATAATGGACACGGCGCGAAAGACGATGCGAGCATGGTTGGAGCGACGTGGGGGGACACTGAACGACTTCGTTTTCCCGAGCCGCAACGACTACATGGACCACATGAGCACGCGGCAATATGCCCGCCTCGTGCGCGAGTGGGTGGTCGGCATCGGCCTACCGGCGCAGGATTATGGGACGCACTCGCTACGGCGCACGAAAGCGTCGATCATCTACAAGGCGACTGGCAACCTCCGCGCCGTTCAGATCCTTCTCGGCCATGCCAAGATCGACAGCACGGTGCGCTACTTGGGCGTTGACGTGGAGGACGCTTTGGAATTGGCCGAACGCACCGAGGTCTGAGCGGACCAACAAGCGGTCGTTCAGTGCCCGAAAGCGGCATCCCAGAATCGGCCGTTCGTTCACGTAACCGGCCGAGGCCATGGTGTGATCCTCAGGCTATAGTCACGCCGCTGCACGCCAGCGGAATCTACTCACATCAGCGTGCAACGGCGCTCTGTTATCCGATCATGGGCTCGGAATGATCCATCGCGGCGAGATCGGTGAGTAGATCGGGACCTGTAGGCTCCCATCCCAGCCGCTCCTGCGTCAAGACGCTCGACGCGGTCATGTCGAGAGCGGCGAAGGGAGTCATCCAGCCGAAGAAGCGCTCGATGTCTTCGGTTGCGATCGAACGTACCGGCAATCCGGTTCCCTCGCCGATGGCCTCTGCGATCGTGCGTGCATCGACGCCCTCCTCGACCGACGCATGGTATCGCGCGCCCGGCTCGCCGCGCTCGAGAGCCAGCACGTATAGCTTGGCGACATCGCTGATATGCGCGGCAGCCCAGCGCGTCTTCCCTTCGCCGAGATACGCCACCGCCCCGGCACGGCGGGCCTCGGCGATCAGCGGCGTGATCAGACCGGCCTTGGTAGTATTGTGCACCTGCGGCAGGCGAATGGTGCGGACATCGATGCGGCGGGCGATCAGCGCTGCGGCGGCCAGCTCCGTCACGATGCGCGGATTGGCGTGGAGCGGGTTGAGCACATGCTGCCGCTTGCAGAATGGCAGATGCCCATCGGCATTCTCGTCGTGGGATACGCCGCAGGAGCAGCATCTACGATCGCGATGCGCCCTTACATCGTGATTACGAGTCTGATTGTCGCGGTAATCCCGCCAGCTTTAGTTCTTCTACTGCGGGGAGATCCGAATGCGATCGTTTCGGCTCTTTGCCTATTTGCGCTGCTCACAGGCGGCCTTCGT
>NZ_JPDP02000159.1:0-219 GCF_000732685.2 Sphingomonas sp. STIS6.2 | reverse complement strand
GATGGCGGGCCGGTCGAGCGTGTAGCGTCGATCGAGTGCGGGCAGATGGTCGGGGTCGGAAAGCGTGCGCAGGGGCATCAGGGGTATGTCCTGTCTTTGGTTCGATTCAACGGCATCAGGCGGCACCGAGCCGCAGGGCGAGCGCGGCGAGCGTTACCAGCAGCACTGGGATCGTTAAGGTCGCGCCGATCCTGAAATAATAGCCCCAGCCGATGCGGA
>NZ_JPDP02000158.1:5156-5343 GCF_000732685.2 Sphingomonas sp. STIS6.2 | reverse complement strand
TGTCGCAGGACGAGGCGGACCGGCTGGCGCAGCTGGATGGGTGAGCTCGCCTGCTTCCTCCCGTCTTGCGTGCGGGAGGGGGCCGGGGGGTGGGCGCGCGGCCGGTTCCATGAGGGCGCTTCGTTCCGGTTTTTCGACGCATCACCGATGGTGCGGTCGCGGTGAGCGCGTGCCCACCCCCCAGCCC
>NZ_JPDP02000158.1:5071-5146 GCF_000732685.2 Sphingomonas sp. STIS6.2 | reverse complement strand
GAGCTGATCGGTGCGCTGGTGTCGCAGGACGAGGCGGACCGGCTGGCGCAGCTGGATGGGTGAGCTCGCCTGCTT